>JADLDX010000144.1 GCA_020846515.1 Pirellulaceae bacterium | reverse complement strand
CCGCTGGCGAAAAAGAGAAACCCCGTTGAATCGGCGGCGAGTCCCACGAGCGACTTGTAGCCCCGGCACTCCGTGACGGGGCATGTGTGCTAGAGACGATAGTGGCGTGCACTGCACGCAGGGCCACGAACCTATAAGGTTGTATCAGCGATAAACAAGCAACCGCTCTTTGGAGCGCGCGCTTGACGCTCTGCAGCCATGTGCTCAATGGCTGTCGTGATCACCAGTTTGACTGATCCGTCGGGCATCGGCATCAAGAGAGGACAGGTGTTTTGCGGACTGGCTGGCGTACGCCATGAATGTTCGAGAATGCCTGTCGCCAGACTGTACTGCTGGGTTAGTCCAAACTCAGCTTCGTCAGGATTGTAGAAGCTGACGATCGCACTCTGACCATTGGGCGTGAGCGTCATGCCGTCTGGAAAGCCGATGGCGCGGGATAGATCGATGGCGGTCTGTCCTTCGCTCAGTTTTCCAGCCGCGATATCCAGCGAGTATCGAGTGATCTTTCGCGTGGGCGTATCGATATCCAGTAACTCCAAACGACCATCGGGCTGTTCAATGACTGCTTTACCATTGCTGCAGATCTGGTCGTTTCGCAGTTGAATCAGTTTTCGATCTCGACCACGGAAGAGATACAGCCCCGCTTTTTTCGTCTTGAACTCGAGGTCTTTGCAACCAAAGATTACGTTGTCCTGCCAGGTGGTGGCATCGTTGATGATCGTGTTTTCTACGTCGGCATCGATGCCCGTGCACATCGGCGACCACTGCCCGGTCTGTATGTCGAACAATCCAAGTTCGCGCTCGGCACCGACTAAGAACTGACTTGGGTTCTCAGTGGGGCGAGCGAAGCCGGGGCGGCCCGGCAAGCGATATGACTGGTTCGTATGAGTATTCATGTCAAAGATGTTCAACGAACCGTAACGTGCCGACGCCCCATGTTGAATGGCAACCCAGCTAAAGCGTCCACCACCCAAATCAAATGGACCTTCAGGTAAGAATTTCAAATCACTCTCGGTGGGTTCGAACAATACTGTGGCGATAGTGTCGGACATACGAGTTGCCTTTGGAAGTAGATTAATCAAGACTCTGTGTCGGCTCTGTGTTGGCTCTGTCGTCGTTCGCTCCGCGAACGATACGTCTTCTCGTTTCGGGCGTCGGTCTTTAGGTGGGCCGAAAACCGTGGGCTAGCGCCCAGCGGCTAATGAGCCGGAACGCCCTAGCGTCCGGTTTAGCCCGACTAAGGATCGACGCCTCGTTTCGTTCTCGTAGCGAACGACGACTTTGTCGAGCGTGCTCAGAACAATTCAGCGATATCAGCCACGGATTTGATGACATAGTGGGCGCCGCATGCAAGAAAGTCCGCTTCTATTTCGGCCAGGCGACTGGCCAACTGACCAGGCGGCAATTGTTTGATTTCCTCGAGCGACAGACCCAGCGCATTGCCCGTTTGCGAGACGGCCACCGTGATCGCTCCAGCCGCTCGACCCGCGGCGATCCCAATCGGCGTGTCATCGACAACCAAAACCTGCTCCATCGGATAGACGTCCAGCAATTCAGCGACTCGGAAATTCATCCAAGGTGCTGGTCGGCCGGCCGACACTTCATCGGAACAAATGACTACATCTGGCGAGTAGCCGCCCTGGGCCGCCAAAGGTATGACTACATCCATCAACTCGCGGGTATACCCAGTCGACGAGCCGATCTTGATACCGCGCGTTCTCAAGTGATCGATAGCATCTGGAATGCCGGGAATGACATCGCTGTGATCGGCCAGTGTGGACTTCTGCAACGGCAGAAACTCGGCGTAGATGGCATCCACATCGGCCGACGTCGGACCGCAACCATGGCGAGCTTGCCAGGCCGCGTTGACGCGCGCCATACCGGCGATGGTGGCGATGTGCGCGCGCTTGGCCATACCCATCGGTTCGCGCGCTTCGGCTTCGGTGATCTCCACGCCTCGGCGATGAAACATCTCTATAAAGACTTGGGTGGGCGCGCGACTGCCATAGTCGACTGTCGTGCCCGCCCAGTCCAAAATGGCCGCGCGGATGTTGGCCAGCGAAGGCCTGTGCTTGGAGGTTGTCGTCATGACCACTGTTCCCAATCTCGTTCTGCTAAACCAAAAGACATTGTCATTCCCGAACCTCCAGCCCCGGTACGGATGCTGACCGTGTCGCTCGGTTCCGCAGCCAACACAGGTCCTTTGGAATACTTGCAATAATATCCGTGCCAGCGCTGTTCGATTGACCACTCTGGCAAGTCGATAATCCGGCGCAGCTCGCGGAGAATCAACTCATCAATAATCTGTTTGTCGAATGGCTCAATCTCGCTGTCGTATTCATGCGAATCGCCCAGAATAACTTGTCCTGCGTCATTCTGGGAGGCCATCACATGAATACCGTATTGATCCAGTTCCGGCGTTTCAGCGGCAATTCTCGCCCGCAACGTGGTCAGGCTGGGGCAATGCTCGAAGCAACTATAGTGCCCCAGCGTTAAACCACTGGCAAGATGGGTACCGATGCGCCATCCATTAGGGTGCGTGGCCGTTCTTAGCATCTGTAACTTGCACAGTCGCAGGCCCGCGGCCTGATAGACTTCGGGAAAAAGCGTTTTCAGATCGCTGCCACTGCACACCAGACATCGATCAAACGGTAACGAGCCTTGAGACGCAGACGAGTCGGCAGTTGTGACGTGTTGCCCAGAAACACTAGTCACTGCGGTATTGAATCGAAAGTCGACTCCGTATTTCTCGTGCAACCAACCCGGCAAGACGCGGATGGTGGCTGGTGGGTTCACGCAAACTTCGCTGGGACTGTATAGACCACCGAGCAAACCTTGAGGATTGGCGGCGGGGGTGCGCGCTTGTACTTGTTGAGGACCAAGGAGTTCGCACTCAAAGCCCAGAGCGGGCGCCATGCCAGCAAATTCTTGTAGGACTTGCCATTCATCGGGTCGGTGGGCCAAATGGATTGAACCGCATGGCTGGGCCCAAATGCCTGCCTGTTCGGCGACCTCGAGCCATGCCTGACGACTTCGCAGGGCGACTTCATGCCACTGACCGGCAGGCTGGCCAATGGGCCAGACCATCCCAAAATTGCGAATCGATGCACCGCTGGCGCGCGCCGATCGTTCCAAGACCGTCACTCGATGGCCACGCTTGGCCGCCGCCCAGGCGTGTGCCAGGCCAAAAATGCCTGCTCCTACAATGGCAATGTTCACGGTTGTCTACTTCCCCAAAGTTGTCACTTAAGTCAGCCCCGTTCTCACGCAAACGAGTTCATTTAACGTTTGGCTGGCCGGGCACTATTAGCCGTATTGGCGTTAGCCACGGTTTTCGCTGAAGAAACCGGGGCTAACGCCCTGCGGCTGATTAAAAGTGGTGCTGTCCAATTAAGCTATGTCCGGCAATAATCGTGCGTTTGCCTACGCACATAAATTCGTATTCGATATTCGAATTGGTCAAGCCTACGCAGACAGCACTTGGATCATGACTTCGGTAAACTGCTCCACGCTGGGCGTTTGCAAGCCGACTATCTTGGCTTCGTCATCCCAGCGACGCAGGCTTACAGCGTCTCGATAGTGAGGATTTTCCAAGAACTGGCGAACTTCGATAGTGGACATCGGGCCCCCTTGTAACCGCAGGCTCAATTGCGATGGAGGGCTGAGTTGTTGAAAGTACAAGGAGTCTGTAGCGCATAAGAAACGCTTGGCAGCCACATGCAATCGCACTGGCTGGACAACATCGGCCGGGAAGTTATCGCCCAGCCACTTAGCGGCTAACTCTTCGTGCTGGTCATCGATCCCCGATTCAGGGGCGTCTACGGGCAAGGCATG
>JADLDX010000143.1 GCA_020846515.1 Pirellulaceae bacterium | reverse complement strand
GTCGGCATAACCTGCGGCAATACCTGAGATAGCCACCAACTGCGAGCCATCGAGCAAATTATCATCATTGGCGGTGATGACAAACGTAGTGGAGGCTTGATTGGCAGGTATGGTCACAGTGGCCGGTACGCTGGCTTCGCTCGTGTCGCTGCTGACAAGGACCACTGTGAGCGGTAGTGAGTTGTCTGTGTTGCTGCGCGAAAGCGTACCCACAGCGCTGCCGCCATTTTCACTTATCGTTGCAGGTGCGATCGAGAGGCTGAGCGATTCGCTGTCTAAGATGCTGATACTCTTTGTGACGCCTTCATAGCCCGCGGCTGCCGCGCTGATGGTGACGTTCTGCAAGCCATCGAGCAAGCTATCGTCGACCGCAACCACTGAAAACGTAACGGAAGCCTGATTCGCAGGGATGGTGACGCTGGCCGGTACGTTGGCTTCGGTCGTGTCGCTACTTTGGATGGCCACCGTCAAAGGTAACGCGATGTCAGAGTTGCTGCGAGTAAGCGTGGCCAAACCGCTACCGCCATTTTCGCTCATGATCGAAGGCGTAACCAAGAGGCTGAGCGATTCACTGTCGGATATGCTGACATTGATCGTTGACCCAACGTAGCCCGTGGCCGTCGCGTTGATCGTGGCCTTCTGCAAGCCATCCAGAAGCGTGTCATCGACGGCAGCTACCGTGAAAGTAGCCGAAGCTTGATTGGCCGGGATCGTGACTGATACCGGAATCGATATCTCAGAACTGTCAGAATTGGTGAGCAGGACGGTGAGAGCCAGGGCTGTATCCGTATTGGATCGCGTAATGGTGGCTACGGTGCTGCCACCATTTTCACTGATGGTAACCGTATCGATCGACAGCGATAGAGTTTCATGGTCTGTGACCGAAACAGAGCGTGAGTCGCCTACGTAACCTGCGGCACTAACCGAGATAGCCACCGTTTGCGGACCATCCAGCATGTTATCATCGTTGGCGGTGATGGCAAACGTCGTGGATGCTTGATTGGCCGGTATGGTGACGGTGGCCGGTACGCTGGCTTCTGTCGTGTCGTTGCTGACAACAACCACTGTTAAAGGTAGCGAGTTGTCCGTGTTGCTACGTGTGAGCGTGCCCACAGCGCTGCCACCATTTTCGCTGATCGTTGCCGGGGCGATCGAGAGGCTCAGCGTTTCACTGTCAAGCACTGAGATCGACGTCGAGTCACTGACGTAACCGGCTGATGCAACCGATATCAGGCTCGATTGCGTTCCGTCCAGCAGCAGATCATCCACGGCGGTGATCGTGAACGTGGCGGAGGTCTGGTTGGCTGCAATAATGACCGACGCTGGGACAATCGCTTCGGACATGTCACTACTGGTCAGTAGCACCGTGATCGCTTGCGTGATATTGGTATTCAATCGGGATACTCGACCGGTAGTCAGGCCACCCAATTCGCTGATCGATGCAGCATCCAACGTCACTCGCAACAGCTCATGGTCGAGCACCGTTAGGTTCTTCACGGCCGACAGATATCCGACCGCCGCAGCCGTAATCACAATGCTCTGGCTACCGTCGAGGATATCGTCATCGACGGCATTGATGACAAAGTTCACGGATGACTGATTGGCTGGAATCGTCACCGTGGCTGGTACCGTGGCTTCCGTCGTGTCACTGCTAGTTAAGGAAACCGTCAACGGTGTGGAAGTGTTTGAGTTGCTGCGAGTCACCGTAGCCACGGCGCTGCCAGCGTTTTCCCCAATGGACCCAGGATTGATGGTCAGTGTTAATGAGACACTGTCCATGATGTCGATGGCTTGACTGCCACCCACATACCCGCTGGCAGTGGCCGAAATGATCGCCGTTTGCGTACCGTCTTGAACCAGGTCATCGATGGCCGTAATGGCAAAGGTCACGGAGGATACGCCGGCGGGAATAACCACGGTCGCCGGTACGGTGGCTTCGGTGGTATCGCTGCTCGATAAGGTCACGGTCACCGGGGCAAACGTGTTGGTATTAGAACGAGTGACGGTGCCAGTCGCGACGCCGCCGACCTCACTTATAACTGGTGGATTGATCGTGACCTGTAGGGTTTCATGGTCGATCACATCCAACGGCTTGTTATCGATAGCATAACCACTCGCACTAACCGTAATGACAACCGATTGAGTACCATCGAGCAAGCTGTCGTCGACAGCGGAGATGGTGAATACTGTTGATGCCTGGTTGGCTGGGATGATCACCACGGAGGGTACGTTGGCCTCGGTACTATCGCTGCTGCCCACTTGCACGACCAAAGGCAGTGTAATATCTGTGTTGCTGCGCGATACAGTACCAGTCGCCGAGCCGCCATTCTCGCTGATCGAGCCAGGCGCGATGCTCAATGTCAAGTTTTCGCTATCCAATACGTCGACCGTACGGGTACCACTGGCGTAACCGGTGGCCGATGCCGATATGGTGACAGTCTGCTTACCGTCGAGCAAGGCATCATCCACGGCCGTGATGGTAAACGTAGTGGATGCTTGCCCGGCCGGTATGGTTACCGTGGCGGGAACTGTGGCCTCTGTCAAATCGTTGCTAGCCAACTGCACTTGGATCGCCGCACCCACGTCCGTATTCGACCTGGTTACGGTACCGATGGCCGTGCCACCACTTTCGCTGATAGCCGGCACGTTAATCGTCACTTGAAGCGATTCAGCATCGGTGACCGTTAGCGTTTGCGTGCCCGTGACATAGCTGATTGCGGAACCAGAAATGGTAACCACCTGCGGTCCGTCCAGCAGCAAATCGTCCACAGCCGTGATGGTAAAAATGGCAAACGCTTGTCCGGCTGGGATGGTAATGGTCGCCGGCACGGTGGCTTCACTTAAGTCGCTGCTTTGCAGATTGACCAACAATGGTGTGCCGTTATTGGTATTGCTGCGCGTCACGCGCGCTTGCGTAACGCCGCCGTTTTCGCTGATGGTTGACTGGTCGATCGTGATGGACAGTGATTCACTGTCCGTCACATCTACGGTACGCGATGTCCCATTGTAGCCCAGTGAACTGGCAGTAATCGTCGCTGTTTGTGTGCCGTCCATCAGGTTGTCGTCTACAGCCTGAATGGTGAAATCCGCCGAAGTTTGACCAGCGAGAATCGTAACGGTGGCTGGCACGGTGGCTTCGGTCGTATCGCTGCTGCTAAGTGATATCGTGATCGGCACGCTGACATCGGTGTTGCTTCGAGATACCGTTCCAACCACACTTCCGCCGTTTTCACTCATCACGCCAGGATTGATGGTCAGAGATAACGATTCGAAGTCCGTAACCGTGACGGTACGCGTGTCTGATCCGTAACCATTGGCACTGACTGTAATGCCCACGATTTGATCACCATCTAGCAATTGATCGTCGACGGCAGTGATAACAAAGTTGACTTGCCGTTGACCAGCCGGCATGACGACTGTGGCTGGAACTGTGGCTTCCGTTGTATCGTTGCTCGAAACGTTGACCGTCAAACTCTGAGACAGGTTGACGTCATTTCTAGTCAGCACGGCAAAGGCCACGCCACCATTTTCACTGATGACCCCACCGACAATTGTCAAACTGACCGCCAGCAACTTGAGATTCACTTCCGTGCTGGAGTAATCCAATTCCCATTGATGGTTGGCCGGTGGCGTTGGCAATAAAACAGTTGCGAATCGACCAGTCAGTCCACCGGTGGAATGGAAGAGCGCGAATTGATGAGACGTGTCGGCAACGAAGCCATTGATTTGCCGAACGTCCAAAACGCCACCTAAAGTGGCCAGTCCATTGTGATTGATGCGGTCAAAGCCTGTACCAGCGGCTACACCGCCTAAGTCCATGATCAGTGTGCCGGCATACACGACTTCGCCGTGGGACACAGCGGCCAGGGGCGAACCCGGGTTATGGGTGCCAGTAATTTGCGTACGGTTAAGCGTACCAGTGCCCATCACAAAGCCGGGCAGTGTCAAACGGTTACTGGTGGTGGCACCGATGATCGAACCATGGTTGATGATCGGTAGGGAAGGATTGTTGGGGGTTTCTAGAGTTCCAAAACCGCTAACCTGCGCGCCGCTGTTGATGGCCAGGCCACCATTGGCCACAATCCTACCGGCCGCGCTGGCTGTGCCCACGGTGGTCGAGGGACCAAGAGTGGCTGCGTCAGCGTCCAGTAGATTGAATGTGTTGACGCCGGTGACAATAGAGCCAAGGGTCAGAAAGCCACTGGCTGAACCAGCATTGCCAATGGTAAGTGTTCCATTGAGCGTGATCACAGAGCCTACCTGGCCGCTAAAGTTGGCAGCGATCGTGCCAAAACCTGTTAACGTAGCCGCGCCGCCCAGCGCGATGGCGCCGGCGGTCAACGATCCGCCGCTGATCGTATTGGTGCTCGCCAGGTTCACAGGATTGGTGGCCCCGATCGTTATCGACCGGTTGCCAATATCAAAAGTCCCGACTGCGAAGAAGCTTTGCAGGCCGTTAAAGACCAACGTCTCCACATCGGTATATGTCACACTGTTGGACACAGCCGATTCAGTCAAGCGAACCTCAGACTTAGTAACCGGACCTGTGATCACCGAATGAATCGCTTGTCCGTTGCCGTTACCAGTTACGGTCAGCGAATCGCTGCCTCCCTGCCCGGCGAAATCGATACCGCTGGGAAAAGCAAAGAATCCGCCGGCTGCATAGTCAACCAGCACGGTATCGGTTTGCGTGTTGGAACCCACAATGCGCAATTGAGTGATAGCTGAGATTGCATCGCTAAAGAGCACGTTGGAGTTGGTGCGGTTGACAACTTGCACGTTCGCGCCTGATCGACGCACAACAATATCGTTGGCCGATGTGTCCGGCAGCGTAACAATGCTGCTCCGGGTTAACGTAAACGGATGATCTTCTACTTCGCCATTGTGGTAGCCAGTGAAATACATCACCATGGCTGCCTCCGAGACTCGAAATCTGGCAAAGCTCGTACCCTGAGCGTTCACGTTCGGTACTTGCAAAGTGATACTGTTATTGCCATTGACGACCGCTCTGTCGGAAAGCATCTGTTCTCCGGAATCTTGGTAGTCGCCATCCAAGTTCCAGTCAAACCAAACGGCCAGACGTGTATTGGTCGTCGCGTTGGAAACGACCACGTTGAATGTCATGGTCTCGCCACCTATGGCCGCCAGCGGTTGAGTGATGCCATCTTCGTCATCCGTTCCGTGAAGGTCATCGCCATTGGCAGTTGCAGATGTTTGTCCGTCGGGTTCCGTTGAATCACGCGTCAGACCAAGCATGGCGCCATTGTCGAAATGCCAGGCACCGCTATCTTGAGCGGTTGTATTCTTAAGGGCATCACCATAATCCGCCCTACCTAATGCAAAGGGCTCTGCCCCCCATTGGTCGTCGCGTCCCAGAAAGAAGATTTTGCCAAATGCTTCGTAGATACCGGATGAGATGTCTGGAGTCCGAGACCCAATCGTATTGGTAACGGGCACGGTGCCGAACGAAAAACCATCGGATGACCACAGTTGGCTGAATTCCGGATTATCTTTGGCTACGAAGAACAGCCTACCATTGATGTTTGTCAGACTGTGTGCAGCGGAACCAATACTGCCGGCTCGAATGTCTCGGACCTGGCGGGTGCCGAGCACGGTGCCGTCGCTTTTCCAAAGTTCTGGCCCGGTAAATCCGTTATTGGCGATAAAGAAAACTACGCCGCTAACGTTGGTCAAGTGCTGGGGATTAGAGCTGCCGGAGCCTTCGTTAATGTCCGACACTAACGTGGTGCCACTGGAAGTGCCGTCGCTGCGCCAGAGTTCGTTGCCAAGCATATTATGAACGGCCGCAAAGTAGAGCGTGTTGTTGACGTTGAGCAGATTGCTTGGATTGGACGAGGCAGTGCCAGGAAAAATATCGCGCACCAGCACTGTCCCCGCCGCCGTGCCGTCGCTGCGCCAAAGTTCTGTACCCGAGCTGCCGTCATTGGCGGCGAAGTACAACACGCCACCCACATTTGTTAACGCCTTCGGGTCCGCGCTAACTGCTCCGGTCGCAATGTTCCGGACCATCGTGGTACCGGCCGTTGTCCCGTCACTCTTCCACAGCTCGACACCATTGATCCCATCATTGGCAGTAAAATACAGGACACTGCCGATGTTGATCAAATTGTCAATGGACGAGCTGGACGGGCCAGGTGCAATGTCGGCCACGCGCACGGTACCCGCTTCCGTGCCATCACTCTTCCAGAGCTCGTTTCCAACGGCCGGATCGTAAACTACAAAGAACAGGGTACCGTTCACGTTCATCAGCGAGCGAGGAGGCTGGACGTTCCCAAACGGAAAGAACTTCACTGTGGAAACGGACGAGAAGCCATCGGTCATCTTCATCAAATTTCCGCTGACCGTGAAATACATGGTCGTGCCGACAACGGTCAGGTTGTCAACATCTGGAGTTTGGAAATAGTCATTGGCGCTGCCTTGCATGCTGTAGGGACTGAACTCAATTAATGAACTTCCGTCGCTCACCATGTAAATGTTGTTTTTAAAAACTTGAAAATGTTTGATCGTTTCATCATCTGAACCAATGACGTCTTGCGTAAAGTTCTGGGCAATGGGCGAAACAGTGTTCGATCGCCAGACGTCGCCGCCTGTACCTGCGGTAACGAAAAAGAGATTGCCACCATGGGCCACCAGGTGACGCAGGGTTGGCGATATGACGTCGGTGAAGTTAGTCAGCAGATTGGTACCCGAGGCAATGCCACTGGATCGCCACAGTCTAGAACCATTAACCACAAACATCAGGTTGGGGCCGACCGGGGTCAGTTGTTGAATGTCGGCGGCCAGCGTCGAGGTCGAAAGATTTGTCAGCGGCTCGACGAAATTCGTGAAGACGTTGGACCTCCAGAGTTCGAGGTTATTGGTACTATCGGAGGCCGTGAAAACCAGCTGGCCATTAAAGAACTTGATGTTGGCTGGATTGGAGCTGCTTGCACCGGGAAAAATGTCCGCCACCATCGTGGCTGAATTGAGGAATCGATCGGTCATCCACAGTTCTTCGCCAGTTGCCGGAAGCGTGGCAGTAAAGTAGAGCGCGTTGCGATCGCTGACCAGGTTGCGAGGATTGGAATTCGTACCCAGCGCGGTGGCCGCGATCGCTGTGGGCGGCGCGAACAAGTTGTCCAAGCGATACAGTTCGCTGCCTCCAGAACCATCCACGTCAGCGGTAAAGTAAAGGATGCCATCGACATTCGTCAGATTACTTGGATTGGAACTGGCCGCGCCAGGGCGAAGGTCGCGCACCATAAACGTGCCATTGGTACTGCCGTCGCTCATCCACAACTCTTCGCCGTTCACTCCATCGTTGGCGGTAAAGAACAAGAGGTTGGCAATCGGCAACAAGTTTCGCGGGTTCGAACTACCACTGCCCAAGACGATGTCGCGGACCATAGTCATGGCAAAGCCATTCCAGCGCCAGAGTTCCATGCCGCGCGTGCCATCGTTAGCCGTGAAGGCCAAATCTCCATTGGCATTGGTTAAGTTGGTGGCGCTCGACCCTTGGGGACCCGGGATTACTTCGGCGATCGCTACAGTGTTGCCGCCCGTGGCGCGGTAAATCTCATCACCCTTGTCGCTGTTGGTGGCCACGAAATAGAGACTGCCACCCACGTTGGTTAGATTGCGTGGCGCAGAACCATCGATGCCAGGCGCGACATCCGAGAGCACGCGTGGACCGAATGTCTCTAAGATCCACACCTCTTCGCCCCGCGTCGGCGATTGGCCGGTAAAGTAAATGTTCGCACCTGTCGAAGTCAAGTTTCTAGCCTCCGGGCCTACGTCCTGCGGAGCAAAGGACGTGACTCGAGCGAACTCGGTGGCCAGTACGCGTCGGTCTTCCAACGATTCAAATTTCAGATGCGGCTTAGTGCGCGCTCTCAATTTCCGACGTAAAAACTGCTTACAATAGTCCTTCAATGGACGTCGAGGTCGAACCTGTCTGCGTGACATGCGTATTCCGGTAGATTTCGGGCGTTAGAATAGGGGGCAGATCAACGCCTTTATCATAATCGCCCTATTGATCTCACCGCAAGATTTAAGGCAATTACCTCCCCCCGGAAGACATTAAAAATGGTCAACAATTATCGCCTATTGCCGCGCGAGGACGTACTTAGGGTATCCGATGTGGCCTTTTATCATATGACGCGATTACGAACGCCTGAAACCCAGGATTTACCACTGCGTGTTGTCGCACGTATCCGTACCTCGCTGCCCGCTTTTTTGGATTACTCTTTGGGTTTCGAGACGCAATGGCAATCGGGCCGAGACCTCTACTGTCGTAGCAATGAAATCGACTTTGTGATCGATCGAATTTCCGCTCGGCGCATGCGCGGTTGCACAATCCATTGGGAAGGCGACGAGGTGCAAGGTGGCTTTCGATTTGAGAACCCCGCGTGGCCTCCGTCAACTCCAGAGACTCATGATCCCAACGAAGAATATGATGCAACGCTGGCGCTCGCCGCGCCGGCCGCTACGGGCGAACCCTCAGCGTCAGATCGTAACTTTACGTCGAAGGGAATTGGTATAGGCGGCGCATTGGCGATGATGTTGCTGGTGCTGGTTATTCGCTTTGGTACGCGCATGGCGGGTGAAGGTGAACAGCGGGCCAAAGAGAATCAGGCGCGCCAGGCCGCCCTCAATACGGCATTGGAACAAGAAGGCCAGCGGCTGCAAGAAAAAATGCGACGCGGCGAAGATATCGACGACGCGTTACTCGAAGTCCTCGGCATGGACCCGGCCCAGTACAAACGATATCAGGCAGCAGTTCTGCGCGCCAAGGAACTTGCAGAAAATGCTGCCGCGCGGCAAGGTGAACTAGCAACAGATGCAGCGCCGGAAGAAAACGCCAAAGCTGTAACGGAACAGCTGCCAGAGAAACCAACGGACCAGCCAGTGCCTTAGCAAGTCCCGTGACGATGGTTGCCTAGATCCTAAGACAAATGTTCACAGTAGCCTGAACCAAACAAGTGATCCCCACACAGATGACCAACCCATACGAATCACCATCACTCGCACATGAGTCGCATAGCTTAGGAACTGCGGTGAGTCCTATGCCGACGCTGGTTGTTGATTCGACATTTGGTCGGCGCGCTACTCGTTTGGCGTGGACAGTTGCGTTTTGTTACCCGATGTTGGCTTTGTCGACAGTACATCTCTTTTGGCTCGTGTCGTGGTTGGCATTGGGACACACGCCTCAGATGTATCGGGACGACCCGATCGGATTCTCAGGCTGGTTGAAGGTCGGCTATTGGCTCTGCATCAGCAACTTAATTGTCTGGCCGATTGGGGCTGTACTGGGTTTAAGTGCAGCCTTTGTCGGGGAGCGTTGGGCAACCAAGAACCGAACATTCCAAACCGCCATGCCTATAATCTACAGCTGGCAATGCGGCGTCGTCTTTGTTCTGCTCTACGAAGATCCCTGGGGCGTCATGGGCTGGCTGATGGATTAGATATCTAGCTCACTTCAAATCCAACTCACTTCAAATCCAACTTGAGATCCTTCACGCCTTCGCGAGGGACGTTCTGGGTGATACCGGATGTCTCGGGATCGTTGTACTTGGCCGGTATCCTGACCTTGGGTCTAGGCATCTTGGATGGATCATCAATAATCAGTTCGGTACCCGCTTCAACGGTGGATGGTGGCCCAACAAAACTGATGGCGACTTTCATTTCGCCCACGGGTGAGCCGTCTCCGGCATCATTGGTGCCCATCGTAAACTTACCTTCTGCATCCGTCGTGGCCGTACCAACTCGACTGCCATTAAACGGCATGAACACAACTTGATAGTGTTCCAATGGTTTTCCTTGATACGTCAACACGCCTGATACCGGCGCAGTCTCTTCAATATCCGACGTTTGATAACTGCCCGCACAACCAATCAACCCTATGCCTGCACTAACCAGAGCCACTGCCATCCAACTTCGTCCCATGACGATTCATTCCTGTTTTTGAGTAAGCTTCAAATGCGGAGTAAGCGCAATACCGTTCAACGAAGCACGTAGCCGCGTCTCTCCGAGACGCGAGTCCTGAGCCTTTTGGTGAAATTCGCG
>JADLDX010000142.1 GCA_020846515.1 Pirellulaceae bacterium | reverse complement strand
GGTATTGGTTTCTTCAAAATCGTACTCGTACTCAGTGAAACGGTTCTCCTACTCGTACTCGATTGGTGCTGACATTCGAGTACGAGTACGAGTGCCGCCTGAGGCTGAGTACGAGTAGGAAAATGCCGTCAATTTGCTACTACCGTCGCGCGAATTACCGGCGATTAGCGAGAAGTGTCGAAAAAACCGGGCTGTTTCAAAGTGGCGCTGTCCAACTAAATACCCCCCATCTACTTACCAGCATGCCGTGGGCTTACTGCACGCGATGGGTTGGCACTGGCCGGCCAGGTCGAAAGCTCTGTACGGAATCGATATGGGCAGAGGCCTGGTAGCGAGCGGCCACGGCTGCGATGGCCGCTTCGACGGTTTGTTTCAACAGCGCAGGGTCCACAGCGACCCGGGCATTCACGACCACTTCGGCTTGTCGCGTCTCATAGTCGCTAGCGAGCGACAGCGTCACTGCCGTATCGCTACTGACCAGGTTAACGACCGCCGAATTGCCGTCGGCTTGACCGATGGCTTTCAGGTGAGCGGGTTCGACATCCAAGGCCAGCAATCGCTCCTTGAGATCGGTTACCAGATCGAGCAGAAATTTGTCCAGTGACAATGGCGTCGGCGCATTCAATTGGATGCTGGCGTTGAGCCAACCGAGTTCTGCTTCACCCTCAGCATAGATATCGTAGTCAACTTCCATCATGCGACCGCGCTTGGGCGCCGCACCGGCTAGCGCTTTAGTCAGGCTCTCCAGATTCTCGCCGGTCTTGGCTGATAGTCGTATCACGGGCCGATTGGGAAACTGCTCCGTCAATAATCGCTCCAATTGATCGACCGTTTCGGGATTAAGTTCATCGATACGGTTGATCAGCAGCAGATCAGCTTCCTCGAGTTGTTTGCGAAAGATGTATTCAGCTTTGGGTGAAAAGCCTTTGCCGTTGCCAGACAATATTTTCAGACCGTGACTGGGCTTGAGCACGACCGCGTAGGGTGTGATTTCGAAGTGTTCACCCAGCAAGTCCATCATGGGTAGCGCCACTGTGGCGACCAGGTCCGTGCAACTGCCCACTGGCTCGGCCAGAATGATGTCGGGCCGTGCGCGTTTTTCAAAGGCTGACATGGCATCTGTCAGTCCATTAAAGTTGCAGCAAAAGCAGGAGCCCGCTACTTCTTCAACGTCGTAACCGTAGCTCTTGAGCAGATGCGTATCCACCAAATCGGCCGCTTGATCGTTGGTCACAATGCAAACATGCTTGCCTTGTTGCTGGTACTGCCGAGCCAACTGCGCCAAGATGGTCGTCTTCCCTGCCCCCAAGAAGCCGCCGATCATTACGAAGCGAATGCGTTCTGCCATAGTGTTCGTCGCCGAATTGAGCCAAGATCGAAGCGAATAATCCGACAATCTAACGAATGTCAGAGTGACATTCAAGCTGGCTCAGCGTTTGAATGGAAGCGGAGCAGCGCAAGCTGCCCGGAGGATCACCGAGAGAGTACAAACAAAACCGGACGGCTCGCGCCGATACCGCTTGAAGTGGATTCAAAATGGAACGGTCTTGGTTCAGATCGCTGTTCGCAGGACTTCGGCTAGCGAATCGGCGGTAGCGGCTACCGCGTACCGAATCTGCTCTTCGCTGTGCGTTGAGTTGATGAAGTAACGCAGGCGAGCGGCTGATTCTTCTACGGCCGGATACAGGATCGGTTGAACGTTGATACCTTTTTCGAACATCTTCCGTGAGAGCAACAGCGCATGGAGTGAATTGCCCGTGATCACAGGAATGACCGCTGTTTGGCCGGATTCACCCGTATTGAGACCACGTCGCTTGGCCTCGGACAAGAACAAGCGTGCGCGTTCTTGGAGGATTTTCACGCGTTCGGGATGCTCGCGCAAAACCTTCAACGACGCCAGGCTGGCTGCCGCGTTGGGTGGTGACAAACCTACGCTGAAGACGAACCCGGGCGCGGTATAACGCAGGTATTCGATCAACTCATGCGAGCCAGCGATATAGCCGCCGCAACTGCCAAACGATTTGCTCAGCGTACCCATCCAGATATCCACATTGCGTGGATTGACACCGAAGTGTTCGCCGATGCCTCGACCGGTTTTGCCCATCGTACCCATCGAGTGTGCTTCGTCGACCATCAACCAAGACTTATAGCGTTGCTTGACGTCAATGAATCGAGGCAGATTGGGGAAATCGCCGTCCATGCTATAGACACCTTCGACCACCACTAAGATACGGCGGTAGCTGGCGCGGACTTCGGCCAGGATGTCCTCCAAGGCTTGCCAATCATTGTGCGGGAAGGGACGTCGCCGCGCTCCGGAGAGTATCGCCCCTTGAACAATGCTGTTGTGCGAAAGCGAGTCGTGTACGATCAAGTCACCGGGACCGACCAAATGGCCGATGGTTGTTTCGTTGGTTGCATGACCACCGACCATAACCACGGAAGCGTCCACGCCGACCCATTCAGCGATCTCGCGTTCCAGACGACCATGCAAATCTTTTTCGCCACTGACCAGGCGGGAGGCACTGACACTGGTACCGTACGTGCCGACTGCTTCCACCACGGCCGCATTGACCTCGGGGTCGCCGCTCATACCGATGTAGTTGTAAGATGCAAAGCTGATCAGATCGCGACCGGCAATACGCGTCGTGTCGCGCGTCACACCCTCATGAACAGTGAAATACGGATTAGGCACACCTGTCAGCGCAAACTGGGCCATGGTGCGTTTGAGTTTGCGATACTCAGGCAACTGGTCGAACCGATACTCTTCGGGAAGGATTTCGCGGCTGTCGACTGGTTTGAGACCGGTCGGTGTGGGCACCAGATCGCGACGAATCCGCACTTTTCCTAAGTGCGTTTCGATAGCGCTGGCGATTTCGCGAATCGTTTCGATCTCTTGGATCACTTCTTCCGGGAATCGACCGCTGAAAGTTTGCTCCAGCGAGTGCGCGATTTGCATACGCTCGAGACTATCCAGCCCCAGGTCCAGCACGATATTGGTATTGAGCTCGAGCTCTTTAGCTCGCTCCTGCGCGACGGCCCGCACGGCATCCATCACGATGTCAACAATTTCGTGATCGGGCTGCGCCACGGCGGTCGCAGTGGCTGCCGGTGTTGCGGATACTGCACTGGTGGGCAACTTGGTAACCGTTGAGGCCGCAATCATCGGTTCGCTGCGTGGCAGGTCCAGTTCCCAAGCCTTCCAACCCGCCACGACTTTCAGCGTCTCTTCTGTATATTCCAACTTGGCCGCGTGCCGTTGCACTTTGCCGCTGGAGGTGCGTGGCAACGTACCATAGCGCACCAGCAGAACTGCGTCCGGTGGCAATTCATGATGTTGCGTGACATCGCGGCGGATCGCCTGAATGACCGTGCCCCAATCGCAATTCTCTATGCGTGCGATTTCGGCGCAGATGATCAAGCGTTCGCGATCGGCAGCATTCACGGCGAAAGCGGCAACCAAACCGCCGATCAGCGCGTCATGAGCTGACTCGGCCGTCTGTTCGATGTCCTGTGGGTAGCGATTGACGCCACGCACAATAATCATGTCCTTCAACCGCCCTGCCACAAAGATCTGGTTCTTGTAGATAAAGCCCAAATCTCCGGTGCGCAGAAACGGACCACTGCCATCTTTGGTCAAGGCATGGAAGGTATCTCGCGTGGCTTCTTCTTTTTCCCAATATCCCTTGCCGACACTGGGACTGCTAACCCAAATCTCGCCCACTTGCTTGGGATCCAAAGCCTCAAGCGTATCGGGGTGGACGATGATCACTCGCTCCCCGGGCAATATCTGGCCACAGCCCACAAGTTGGCGGGCGTTGATCGCATCGGCGGGTGCTTCGACCACCAGATTAGCTTCTAACGATCGAGCGTCGAAACTAGCGACTAATGGATCATCAGGTTGAGGTCCACCGCTGACGATCAAGGTGGTCTCGGCCATGCCGTAGCACGGCAAGAAAGCGCGGCGATCAAAACCAACTTTGGCGAATCTCTTGACGAACTGTTCCAGAGTTGACGGACGAATCGGTTCGGCGCCATTAAAGGCCGTCTTCCAACTGCTCAGATCGATCCCTTCCAACTCTTCGTCGCGGATTTTTTCAACGCAAAGTTGGTAAGCGAAATTCGGCGCTCCGCTGATCGATGCATTGTGTTTTGAGATCGCGCGCAACCATCGAATCGGCTGCTGCAGAAATGTCATCGGACTCATCAGCGTTAGCTGACATCCCGAGAAGACCGGCATCAGAATTCCACCGACCAGCCCCATGTCGTGATAAGTGGGCAGCCAACTCATGCCACGCGAGCTCTGACGAACGTCAAAGGCATGCATGATCATTTCGGTATTGCGCACCAGATTGGCGTGCGTCAGCATGACGCCCTTGGGACTGCCCGTGGAGCCTGAGGTGTACTGGAGAACTGCCAGGTCATCCGGCTTGATGCGTGGGTTGGTCCAATGTTGTTTGTAATCGTTAGCCAAGGAGTCGGTGGCAATAATCGAGATCGATTCCCATTCGACCCAATTCGTATCGCCTTCAATCTGCTGACGAATCTGCTCGTTGGTCAGTGCCAATTGCGCCTGGCAATCGTGGGCGATGCCGTGAATGCGTTGGCCTTTGCGATTGCGGCGGGGCGGGTAGGCGGGCACGGCGGTCGCACCAGCATAGAGGCAGCCAAAAAATCCCACCACAAAATCAAGCACCGGTGGATAGACCAGCAACACTCGCTGACCTGCAGCGCCTTGCTTCTGCAAATATCCACCCACATTGCGCGCCGCTGCATCCAATTGAGCATAGGTCAACGAAATCTCGTCGCCTTCTCCATCGGAAAAGAAAAAGGCTACGCGATCTGGCCGGTGAACCGCCCAGTGCTGGAGCACGGCCGCCAAATCAGTCCGCGGTGGTAGATGAGCGCCATCGAAATACAGCGAAAAGTCAATTTCGCTTGCAATTGTCTTCATTTCCAATTCCGACCCTACGTTCGTCTTCAAGGTCCCCGCTGGGGTTGTACACACAGAGTGTACCAAAAACTTCCCAAACCTGCTGAGGTATCCAAACCACGCAAGCTCGCCAATCACCGCCCCCATCCGTAGAGGTGTGAATTAACGTAGCGGACCGAAGGTCGACTTTTTTGGTTATCTCGAGTTATCGGCCATTCGGGAGAAGGTGGAGCATGATTATCCGTCGGCTTCATGAACAAAGCCGTCGACCACCAAGTAGTTGACGAGCCACGCGAGCCCAGCCCGGGACCTAAACCGCCCATTTCCTCGACCAGTAACTCAAGCGGCACGGCAAGGATCGTAAGCTGGGCACTCTTACTCTTGCCCAACATCTCAATTGGAGCTCGGGCAAGCGTGCCCAAGCTACGGCGTCGATCGTAAGGTGGGCCGAAAACCGTGGGCTAGCGCCTTGCGGCCAATCAGCCGCACGCGCGCTAGCGTCCGGTTTAGCCCGACTAAAGATAGACGCCCCTGAAACCAATTAGGCTGACCCTCTATAGTTGCACCTGTACCGAGACTGGCATTTTTATAAACTAGTGATTCGAGAGGCGGCCCGGATACCAAGCGGCTGCCTGAAACCGGCGTCGATCTTCATGTGGGCCAGTAACTAATCAGCCGGAACGCGCTAGCGTCCGGTTTAACCAGAAACCGAGGGCTAGCGCCCTGCGGCTGATGAGGTCTAGCCCGACTAAAGACCGGCGCCCCTGAAACCAATTGGACTGACCCTCTGAAGTTATCAAATATGTCATCTAAAAATATCGCCCTGGCCGGTGGTGCTAGCTTGCCTGCGGTCGGACTAGGACTTTGGAAAGTCGAACCGCGGTTGGCACCCGGATTAGTGGTATCAGCCATTGAAGCCGGTTACCGGCACCTGGACGGCGCCTGTGACTATGGAAACGAGTCCGCATGTGGTGACGGGGTCAAGCAATCCATATCCCGAGGCCTGTGCACGCGCGATCAATTGTGGGTGACCAGCAAACTTTGGAACACTTATCATCGCCCCGAGCATGTGCAGAAGGCTTGCGAGAAATCGCTGCGCGATTGGGGGCTAGATTATTTTGATCTGTACTTGATTCACTTTCCGATTGCTCTCGCTTACGTGCCCATTGAGCAACGTTATCCACCAGGCTGGCTTTACGATCCAGCCTCGGCTTCGCCCGGCATGGTGGCAGACGGCGTGCCG
>JADLDX010000141.1 GCA_020846515.1 Pirellulaceae bacterium | reverse complement strand
GACGTGCTTATGTGCAGCCTCTAATGTAATCGCCACAATGCCCCTAGTCAGTATTAGTCGCCGAACTTCGGCCATATGACGTTGAGAACTATCTCACCTTTCTAAATGTTCATTAAGGTGTCGCCGCCTTCACGTGCAGCCGAGTCTTATAGAATAAATGGTCTACGGCGAAGGTATGGTGTCTCAGCAGAAATTAAAGATTAGGATCTACCTATGGAACTAAAACGACTTGGTATGGCTCAGCGATATTCGGAAGCAGCCATTTATAATGGTGTGGCCTATCTGGCTGGGCAAGTGCCTGAGACCACGTTCGATGAAGACATCATCGCTCAGACCCGTGAGGTGCTCGGCTTGATCGACAAGCTGCTTGCCGAGTGTGGTTCGGATAAAACTCGCATCTTGATGTGCCAGATCTTTATCGCAGATCTGGCGGACTTCGATGGCATGAATAGCGTGTGGGATGCTTGGGTGGCACCAGGGTTTGCACCACCCAGAGCCACTGTACAAGCCCCATTGGCCAATCCAAAATATCGACTGGAAATCGTCATTACCGCGGCACTCCAGTAGAGGGTCAAGAGAGGATGATCAACACAGCCAAAGTAGAGCGGCGCAAGTTGCGATTCGAATCGATTGAGGAAGTCCTGGCCGATGTGGACTCTCTAGTGGCCTCGGCCCAGGCTGGCACATTGCAGTCGGTCGGCAATTGGACGTCTGGGCAAGTGATGGCTCATTTAGCGGCCTGGATCGAATATGGTTACGAAGGCTATCCGGTCAAGGCTCCGCCCTGGATCTTGCGTTTCATCTTGAAACTCATGTTGCCGGGCATGCTCAAGCATGGCATGCGGCCGGGGGTAAAAATTCCTGGCATTGCGGGTGGCACGACCGGTCAAGAAGATCAACCGCTGGACCAGGCGGCCGCTCGCCTGAAAAAGGCGTTTCTACGACTGAACAGCGGCGAGCAATGCTCGTATGACAGTCCAGCCTTCGGCCCCATGAGTCACGCGGATCGCATCCGGCTGAATCTGCGCCACGCCGAACTGCACCTAAGCTTCCTACGCTGAAAAAGGGGCCAAGTCGACCTGCACCCTTTTTCGCTGCTGTTGTTGCTGTTGCTGCGTAGCAGCAGAACGAACCCTCCCTTCGGGCCCTTCGGGGAGGGTGTGTGCGCCGCAGAGGTGAGTTAGCAGCGAAGTGCTTCATACTTGGGTTAGCACGGGAGGCCCCCTCCCCGACTGAGCTGACGCCAGTCGACCGTCCCGCTGCTACGCAGCAGGAGGGTTAGTTCCTCCCCGACCTAGCTAACGCTGGGAATTAAATGAGACCTGACCCCTTTTTTACACGGCGCCGGGGCCGCGCTGGCCGTCGATCGTGATCGCCTCGTCGGCAGGCAAGACAAAGATTTTGCCGTCGCCAATGTTGCCTTCGCTACCGGTGCGCGCGATGCGCGAAATCGTCTCGACCGTGCGATCCAGAAAGTCATCGTTGACGAAAATCTCCAGCGAGATTTTGCGCAGTAGCTGTGTCTTATACTCGATGCCGCGATATGTAGCCGTTTGACCGCGCTGGCGTCCGAAGCCTTGCGAATCACACACCGTCATGCGATCCACGCCGATGCGCTGCAGCGCTTCGCGCACTGCAGCCAGTTTAGTCGGTTGGATGATGGCCAAGACAAGCTTCATGACACACGTAATAAATGGGGTCAGGTCTCTTTTTCGCGAGATGTAAAAGAGACTTGACGTAAAGGAGACTTGGCGGAGAAGAGGCTGGCGGAAAATAGACCTGACCCCTTTTTTCTAATCCATTTTGACGCTTAGGCCACCGGCTGCCTCCAGGTAGGCGTGCTTGGTGTAGTCCATCACCATGCGGTGCGAACTGAAGCGCCAGGCAGAGGTGCTGATGCTGTTCATCATCATCTTGATCCAATGGCGCGGCAAGCCGTCGCGGTCGCGATCGTAGTAGATCGGAATGACACGTTGTTCCAAGGTCTCGTAAAGTCCTTCGGCGTCGCGGCGATCGGTAATGCGATCGTCGACGTGGACGCTGCCGTTGCCGATCGAGAAACCGTTGGAGCCGTCAAACGCTTCAGCCCACCAGCCGTCCAGAATAGAACAGTTCAGGCCACCATTGAGCACGGCTTTTTGACCGCTAGTGCCCGAGGCTTCCAACGGCCGACGTGGATTGTTCAGCCACACATCGACGCCTTGGACAAAATGTCGACAGACGTTGATGTCATAGTCTTCGATGAAGGCCACGCGTCCCTTAAAGGCGGAATCATGCCGCAGATTGGAGATCTGCTGAATGAACCGTTTGCCTGGTTCGTCCTTGGGGTGAGCCTTGCCAGCGTAAATGATTTGTACCGGTCGTTCTTTGTCATTGAGAATCGCCGCAATGCGATCGACATCACTGAACAACAAATTGGCCCGCTTGTAAGTCGCAAACCGGCGTCCGAAACCAATCGTCAGTACGTTGGGATCCAGCAGATTGCGAGCCGCTTCGATGATGTCATCGCTTTCACCGCGACGGCGGCATTGGCGACTGACTCGGCGACGTACGAAAGCCAGCAGCAGATTCTTGAGCGCATTGTGCGTTTCCCACAATTCACCTGGATCGACATTATGAATGTTCTGCCAAATGCCAGGCTCGCCAATCTTTTGCATCCAACCGGCAGGGAAGTGGCGATCGTACAACTGGGACATCTGCCAGGCCAGCCAACTGGGCACGTGCACACCGTTGGTAATATGACCAATCGGTACCTGCTCTTCGGCCCGCTCAGGCCATAGAGGTTGCCACATGCGACGTGAAATGTGTCCATGCAATGAACTGACCGCGTTGGCTTTACGCGACAGCTTTAATCCCAACACCGTCATGCAGAACGGTTCGTTGTTGTCGTTGACATTGACGCGGCCCAAGCCCATGAGCTGGTCATAAGAGATGCCCAACTGATCGCGCAGCGGTCCCAAGTGTTCTTCAACCAATGGACCATCGAACCGATCGTGACCGGCGGGAACAGGCGTGTGCGTTGTAAAGCAGGTCATCTGAGCCACTTCGCGCACCGCATTGTCGAACGACATGCCATCTTCCTTCATGCGCTGGCGAATGGCCTCCAGCGGTCCAAAGGCGCTGTGGCCTTCGTTCAAATGGAAGACGCCGGCGGTGATGTTCAGCGCACGCAGTGCCTTCACACCGCCTACACCCAATACCAACTCTTGCCGAATGCGCGTGCGTTCATCGCCGCCGTACAACCGACTGGTCAGTTCACGGTCTTCTGGGCGATTGCCTTCAACGTTGCAGTCCAGCAAATAAAGTTTGACTCGTCCCACACGCATCAATTGCACGCGGGCTAGCAATCGACCGTCGCGCGTATCGATCGTCACCGTGATCGGTTCGCCGTCCGGACCCAGTGCGGGTTCAATCGGCAAATTCTGCACTTTGGTTTCGATATACTCTTCACGCTGGTACCCATCGTGGTCCAGTTGTTGTTTGAAGTAACCGTGCGAGTAGTAAAGGCCGATACCAACCAACGGCACGCCCAGCCCACTGGCACTCTTGATATGGTCACCCGATAGTACACCTAAACCGCCCGAGTAGATCGGCAACGATTCGTGGATACCGAACTCGGCAGAAAAATAGGCTACTGGCCGAGCTCCCAGCACGCCGGCGTTGGTCGAAGCCCAAGTATTCGATGCCGTTAGATACTCTTGCAGGCGGCGATACGCATAATTGACTCGGCTGTGCAGCACCATTTCGCTGGCCCTGACAGCCAAACGCTCAGGTGTGAATTCACGCAACAATGCGATAGGATTATGGTCAACTTGTCGCCAACGGATAGGATCGATATCGCGGAAGAGATTGTTGACCTCCGGATGCCAACTCCACCATAGATTGTGGGCCAACGTCATACACTTGTCGTACAACGCCTCAGCCCCCATTTCGCTTGGGACCGGTTGACTCGCAGATTCGGCTAGGATCGCTACATCCACCTGACTCATGGGACATCCTGAACAAACTGGTGACAAATAAATTGCAAGTGAAGTCCACAGTTATACCCAATTTAGCCCCATGATTGAAAGACTGCATTCACTCCTATTGCCGCTTCTCGACATCAATATTTGGTCTAGGGACTGCCTCATTCCTAAAACTGTCTCCACTGGCTTTTACTATGCCACTGCAGCTAGCCTAAACTACCAGGATTTTTATCAACCATGGAGTTGAGTACATTATGCAAGCGTTTGGCTGCCAACCCTTTACCAGCGGCCCGTAGCAGTGATAGCCACGATGACCATGCTAGCTTAAAGTTGCGCTTGAGTTGGTGCGCGGAAACGGGCGTGTTTCGCTGGTTCGTACCGAAACAATATGGTGGCTGGCAATGGAGCGATGTCGAGCAGATCGAAGGATACTTGGCGCTCAGTCAAGCATGTTTGACAACTGCTTTTGTGGTTACGCAATGGAATGCGGCTTGCAAACGCATGGTGCTCAGCAGCAATGAGGCACTCAAACAACGCTGGTTGCCGGCGATGGCCAGCGGCGACGTGTTGGCGACGGTGGGGATCAGCCATCTTACCACCAGCCGACAGCACGTTCAGAGTCCAGTGCTCAAGGCAGTGCCTGATGGACAGGATGGTTGGAAACTAAATGGCATGAGCCCATGGGTGACAGGCGGGTCCGTGGCGCAAGTGATCGTAGTGGGAGCCACACTGCCCGACGGTCGCCAGTTGCTGTGCGCGGTGCCCAGTGACCGCCAGGGTCTGCAGCCTGGCCCCGGCGCGCCACTGATGGCCCTCAGCGCCAGCTTGACCGACGCGGTACAGTTCCAAGATGTAAGTGTCCGGCCCGAAGACTGGATTGCTGGACCGGCGGAAAACATCATGCACAGCGGCGCAGGTGGGGGAGCTGGCGGGCTGCAAACCTCGACCTTGGCCATCGGCTTGACCCAAGCTGCCGTAGAATTCTTGCAGGCCGAAGCCGAGCGACGTCCCGACCTGCAGCGACTGGCCAACAAACTATCACAGGACGCTAACCAACTGCGACAGGTACTGCTGGCATTGGCCACCGGTGAAACCAGTGTGTCTATCGCCCCGCCAGGCGATGGTGGAGTCGTTTTGGATGGTACAGTCGGCATAACAGACTGGAGTGCCGCACGACTGCGGGAGCATGCTAACTCGTTAGTGCTGCGAGCAACCCAGGTGGCTTTGGGGGCAGCCAAAGGGGCTGGATTCGTGGAAGGACATGCCGCCGGACGCTGGTGTCGAGAAGCATTATTTTTTTTGGTATGGAGTTGCCCACAGCCTGTATTAGCTGCGAACCTCTGCGAATTTGCACAACTTTGAGATCAGCCGATAGGAGGCAAAGTGGTCCGGCGCTCTTGAACATGCCCCTAATGTATATGTAGCTACGGTATATTGTCGCCTTTTGCGAGACCCGCGCCCGTAGCACATGCTGGCATTACCTGGCCAGTTAGAACGCGGTTTTCAAGTATTTGGCGCAGGACGGCTTGATGAGCGACCTTCACAGTGCAGTTGATTGGCCAGACGATTTCAGCGGGCGAGTTCGGTTGTTTCCATTACCGAACCTGGTGCTCTTCCCGCACGTCGTTCAACCGCTGCATATCTTCGAGCCGCGGTATTGCGAGATGTTGGCCGATTCGATGGCCAACGATCGCTTGATTGCGATGGCCCTGTTGGAGCCGGGCTGGGAAATGCAGTATCAGAAAAAGCCGCCCATCGCTTCGGTCGTCTGTATCGGCAAAGTGATCACCCACACGCCGACGGCGGATCATCGACACAACATTTTGCTGGCAGGCCTACGACGCGGGCGCATCATTCGCGAAATTGAATGCGGCGAACGCAGCTATCGTCAGGCCGAAGTCGATCTGCTGATGGATGACTATCCGGCGGATAACGGTCCGATGCGCGCCGAGTCGCAGGATGCGCTGTTGGACATGTTCTCGCAACTTGTCCCCGATGGCTTGGGTGTGCAGGAAAGTTTTCAGCAGCTATTGGGGGCTCAATTGCCGCTGGGGATCCTCACCGACGTCATAACCTTTACGCTGAATCTGCCGCTGCCAGTCAAGCAGCAGTTGCTCGCCGAAGCCAATGTCGACATTCGCTGTCGCATCTTGTCGCGTTGTTTGAAAGAACTCCTGCGCGTACGGCAATCCCATGAGCCACCGAGCGATTTTCCGCCGAGGTTTTCCAGCAACTAAACGGCCGCTAGTCGGCGAGGATTGCTGACGAGCATGGAATGTGGGCTGCGCCCATGAAAGCGAGAGTACGCCTACGGCTGACTGTTAAACGAGAGTACGCCTACGGCTGACTGTTAAACGAGAGTACGCCTGCGGCTGACTGTTAAACGAAGTCGTTATTCCTTTTGGCCGGTTTTGCGCTGAGCTTCCTTCTTGGCGGCCAGCAGGCGCGATGTGTAGCCGGCTTCTTTGGGTTCCTCTGTCATCGACTGCGCTTTGTGGACAGGTGCCGCTGCGCCGGTGCTCGAAGCTTGCGCGTCTTGTAAGGTATCCAGATCGACCGGGCCTTCGCTTTCGAAACGCGTGGCGGCGCGTTGCTGATCAAGCTCTTCATTGACAGCCGATTTGCGGCCGCGCAGGCGCTGCAGGCTGGCTTGACGAGCCACATCTTCCGCTTTCAGCTTGGGCTTGGTCAAAGCGATCAGACGCTTAATGGGGTAGCTATAGTCCAGGGACACACGGCGTATGAAGATATCTGAGAACAGACAGATGGCGCCCAGCACCACGCACCAAGGCCAAATGTCTTGCAGACTGCGAGCCTGGGGCAAGCCGGGACGATACGTGTTTAGCCCCAGCACTTCAGGCATCGACTTGGGATCCAAGGGCGAGGTGACGGTCCCCGCGCGGCCGCCGGTTGGTTCCAAAGCGGCGATCTGATTAAGTACGTTCATATTTGTCTGGCGAATGCGATACTCATCCGAAAATGGTACCGACACACCGGTGGTCAGCGGGGCCATGCCAGGTCCCGGATTTACGTTCAGCAGATAACTGCCCGCAGTATCAGTCTGAAAGGATCCGACATATCGGCCCGGTGCAGCTTGCCGCATCACGATGGGCAATGGCTTGAGATCTGGTCCCACGGTGACGGCAGACATATCCAGAAAATTCAAGAACTCATCTTGCTGGTTGAGCGCATTGACGACCACTTCGATCTTGCCATCGGAGTAATTGGCCGCGATAGAGAACTTGGCTTCATTCTTACTGGGTCGCATGACGACGCGGACCAGTTGTGTGAAGAACTGGTCATAGCCCGACCATTCTGCCCAACTGCTGGCCCAGCGTTTGCCAACATCACTGGTGAACACAGCTGACTTACCGGCGCCATATTGCCAAGAGGCCAAGATGGTTTGATTCTCCGGCTCGGACGGCTTGTTGGCTTGAATGGACACTTGTACCAACGGGCTTGATTTGACGGTCGTTAGCACATAGCCGGTCAGGTTGGGCAGGTCGCGTGACAGGCCCTGAACGATTTCGTGTGGGTAAGTGATTTGAGGTTGAACGCCGCCATCGGGTTCGTAAACCAACGGCCGTGACACGCGCATCGCCTCACGCATAAAAATGCGTGGCAAGGCATTGGCGTTGGAAGCCACATAGTAGTTCCCGCCGGTGACCGTCGCGATCTTTTGCAGTCGCGCGCTCATCGCCGGACCGTGCGATCCGACTGCCACGGTGCTGATTTTGATTTGCGCGTTCTTGAAAGCGGTCAGGACGCCATTGCTCGGATCGGTTGGGTCACCATCGCTGATGATGATCGTGTGTTTCACCGATGCGGGGGTAGCGACCAGTGAATTGAGCACCCGTCGCATGGCCGGTTCAAAGTCAGGCATGTCGCCTGGGGTCATGCGGTTTAGCCGGCCGATAATGGCTTGACGATTGGGTCCGACGCGGATCATGCCATTGGTATCACCCCACAGCCATTGATCGCCCAGCGCGCCATACTGCATGACGCCTACAAAATCCATCGGTCCCAAGACTTCCATGGCTGCTCGGGAGATTCGCTTTTGCCAGTAATTTCCCTGGGCGATTTCTGAAGCGTGCAAGATCATTGCCAGTGCACCCACTGCGTCGACCTTGGTGTTCTTGATCTGGAAATCAACCGGCATGGCCTTTTCAAGTTGCGTATTGGCCCAGCCGCCCGCTCCGAAGGCATTGGGCCCGCCCAGCATAATCAGCCCGCTACCGAAGGTCTCGGTGTTGCGCACCAACATCTCGATTTGCTCATCGCTAAAGTTGGCGATGTTATCAGCGGATTCGCCGCTACTGCGCGGCACGCCAGCCAGGATCACGCAGTCGTAGGCCTGCAACTCAGCCATGCTGGTGAACAATTGGTCACTGGTCTGGACTTCGACTTCGATATCACCGCGGCGCAGGGCTTCGATTAGCAAACTATATTCACCCTGCGCGTTCCAATCTTCGATCAGCAGCACGCGTCCTTTGCCGCGTACAAACGTGAATGCATCAGCGCGATTGTTTTGCTGCAAAGCGTCGCTGAGCGGCTCCTTCGGTACAAACTCCGCGCGGTAGGTGTAACCGGCTGGTTGGTCGATGGTATCGCGAATTGGAAAGACGTTTATGTCTCGGTCCAGCGTCTGTTCGGTGTCGAGCAGAATTTGTTCGCGAGGTCCGACACTGCGAATAACTCGCAAGCGGCCTTCGACCGGCACATTCTGATCGCCCTCTTGATAACGTTGGACCACGACGCGAGTTTCAAATGGTTGACCTTGGCGTATATCGGTGGGCAAGTCGATCTTTTCCACCAAGATCTCGCTCTTGGCCGCTAAATCGATAGGCACGACGTCGATAACAATACCTTCTTCCGACATGCGCTTCGCAGTGACAGCTGCCGAGCCCCAGGTCTCGACGCCATCTGTAATCACGACGACGCGTTTGGCTGAGTCCTCGGGG
>JADLDX010000140.1 GCA_020846515.1 Pirellulaceae bacterium | reverse complement strand
TCATGCCTTGGTTAGCACGGGAGGCCCCCTCCCCGGCTGAGCTGACGCCAGCCGACCCTCCCGCTGCTACGCAGCAGGAGGGTTAGTTCCCTGCGGCGCAGCAGCAGAACTAACCCTCCCAGCGCAGCGCCCGGGAGGGTCGAAAAAACAGGCGCTACTGCAGCCTGTTTTTTCGGGGAGGGTGCGTGCGCCGTAGAGGTGAGTTAGCGGCGAAGTGGTTCATGCTTGGTTAGCACGGGAGGCCCCCTCCCCGCCTGAGCTGACGCCAGGCGACCCTCCCGCTGCTACGCAGCAGGAGGGTTAGTTAGCGCTTCATCAGCACTTCGTCCAGGTTGAGCAGCACGTTGCCTACGGCGGTCCAGGCGGCGGCTTCGATGGGGTCAGCCGCGGTGGGAAGAGGGCCGAGCGGTTCGGTGGCTAATTTCTTGGCCTCTGAAGGTTGAGCGGCCAGTTGAGCCCGCGCCTCGCCGAGCAATTGCTCCAGTGCCGACAGCTCGCGCTCTGTGGCACTGCGCGATGTGCAAGCATGAAAGGCCATCTGCAATCGCTGACGATCGCTTTGGTTGGCACCTTCATAAACCAAAACGCGCCGCGCCAAGGCTTGCGCCGCTTCGACAAAGCCGGGATCATTCAGCGTCACTACTGCTTGTAACGGCGTGTTGGTGCTGTCGCGACGCAGCGTACACACTTCTCGACTGGGCGCGTCAAACGTCGCCATCGAAGGGTACGGATTGGATCGACGCCAGGTCGTATAAACACCGCGACGATAACGATCTTCACCCTGACTGGCTTCCCAGTCCGTCTTGCTGCCGAACGCGGCCGTTAGGCCTAGCGATGGTTGCGGCGGTCGCACGGGCGGACCAAACATCTTGTGACTGATCAAACCAGCCGCCGCTAACGCTTGATCTCGCACCATCTCAGCACTCAAGCGCACTCGTGGACCACGCGCTAACCACACGTTATCGCCATCGGCGTCCAAGTTCTTTTGAGAGACTTCAGAGGTCTGTTGATACGTGCGCGTTAATACCAAGGTCCGCAGAAAGTTCTTGTGATCCCACTCCAAGTCCATCAACTCGGTGGCCAACCAATCCAGCAACTCAGGATGTGATGGCAAATCACCCTGCGATCCAAATTCTTCGCTGGTACGCACAATTCCCAGCCCAAATAGGGCTTCCCAGGTACGATTGGCCAAGACGCGGGCCGTCAGCGGATTGTCGCGGGACATCAACCACTCAGCCAGTTGCAGGCGATCCATTTTCTTATCGGCAGGCGGCGCATGAAACACTGCCGGCACACCTGCAGTTACTTGAGGACCAAGCGACTTGTAGTTACCGCGCAGCTGGACATAGGTCTTGCGTTGTTGGGCTGCGGCCATGTCGCGCATGATCGGCACACTCGTTTCTGGCTTCATCGACGCCAGTTGTTTTTCAATCTGAGCCAGATTGGCGCGCAGGGCCGCATTGGCGGGCGAGAGATGCTCAGCGTAAAAGCTCTGCAAAGCTTCACGCTCGGCGACGGTACGATCACCAGCGGCCTTGAGCGCGATCGCATGCATGGCAGGGCTCATCTGAGCCCATTGACCAACCGAACTGTCATGGCTGACCAACACTTCAAAACTGGCCAACAAGTGATCGCGATGCGACGATTCATGCGCTAGTTCAATGCGCAGCTTGCTGCCTGCCGTAAACTTGATCGGCTCGGCCGGAATCAGTGTCAGGAGGTGTTCTTTTTCGATCTGACCACCCACCGCCCAACCGCTGGCCTTGTCGCTATCGATCACCGCCGAGGCCGAGAAATCGGGCTGAGAAAAATCGGCATAAGCAGCCGCCAGTTTTAACGGCGTAACACCACTGATATCCAAAGTCTGACTGTCCTTCGGAGCCGCGGCGATCACTTGCGTAAACACTGGCTGACGATCGGCGTTTAACAACGAAACTTCAACGCCGTTGAGCCGCGATTGCAGATTGTTGTCGGTGCGATTGAAAAACACCACGCGATCAATCGGCATGCTCGACCCTAAATCAACTTCCCACCATGGATCGTCCGAGACAGCCGTATGCGTGACCGAGTTCTTGGTGTAATCACCAACGGTCTTGCCATCGATGGCTCGATTGGCCTCGCCACCAAAATCCGTTGAACTCTGCGAGGCTTTGCCGCGCTGGGCCACGTTGGTACCTTGAGCCAAAACCTGTACCTCGGCCAACGACAGCATCTTTTGTTTGCCCGCCAACGCGAACCGCACATATCTCGCTTGCCGAGCTTGTGACTGTTTAGGCACTAAACTAACGCGAAAATCGGTCAACACAAAGTTGCCGCCGCCCAGTCCAGCACCGCCACCTGGCAATTCCTTCAGCGGGATCGTCCGCAGCCCGATCGATTGCACGGCCGCCAATTCGACTGCGGCCGATTCAGCACCTGCCGGCACATCACCTGCCGGCTTAACTCCGGCCGGCTCTGGTACGGTCAACTCTAACGTATAAGTATCCGCTACGATCTTGTCTTGCATCGGTTTGACGCGGACACGTCCGGCATCATCCCACGTCGCTTCGGTATTGGTCTTGGCACCAAAGGACGTCGGCTTGAGTTGCTGCCAGGCGGGCTGGCGCACTGTCGCTGACCAGCTCTCGAACTCCGCTTGGACTTGGGGTGAAACCGTCTTGAGTTGCTCCTGCAGCTGGGCCCGCTGTGCTTGCCAGTCTTTACGCTGATTCAATTGCTCACTGGTGAAGATTTCCACTAGTGGCGATTCGTCGCGCCGATCGGCATCTTGTGACTGGTTGAAGATGTCAAAGACTTTAAAGTACTCTTCTTGCGTAAGCGGGTCGTACTTGTGCGTGTGGCACTGAGCACAAGCGAACGTCAAACCCATCCAGACCGCCATCGTCGTATTGACGCGATCGACGATAGCCACGTTACGAAACTCTTCATCGTTGGTGCCGCCTTCGTTGTTGGTCAGCGTATTGCGATGAAACGCGGTGGCGATCAGATCATCTTCACTGGGCTCGGGTACTAAGTCACCAGCCAACTGGGCCACTGAGAATTTATCGAGCGGCATGTTGGAGTTCAGGGCGCGGATGACCCAATCGCGATAAGCCCAGATAGTGCGGGCAGGATCGTCGGCGTAGCCGGCCGAATCGGCGTACCTCGCCAGGTCCAACCACTTGCGCGCCCAATGCTCGCCGTACTCAGGCGAGGCCAACAAGCGATCCACCACTCGGTCAACAGCATCGGGACGCGCGTCGTGAATAAAGCTGTCGAGCAGATCAGCCGACGGTGGCAGGCCGATCAGATCCAACGACAGGCGTCGCAGCAACACATCGCGTGGTGCACTGTCCGAGGGCGCCAGTTGGCGTTCAATTTGTTTGGTCAACACAAAACGATCGATCGGATGACTTAACCAAGACTGGGCGAGCGGGCGTTTGTCGCTGGGAAGCTGTACCAGCTGTGCCTCAAGACCAGGTACCTGCGGTCGCGTCGGCGGCATAAAAGACCAGTGCTTGAGAGCCGGCGCGCCCGCGCTGACCCACTCTTTTACCAACGCAATTTCGTCCGGCTCCAAGGCCTTGCCAAATTCAGGTGGTGGCATGCGCTCTGCATCATCGGTCGAGACAATGCGACGCACCATGTGACTGTCCTCTAAACTGCCAGGCACCACCGGCCGATTACCGGAATCAGCCGGTTGATAAACCGAATCGCCCTGGTCTAGACGAAAACCTCCTTCGCGTTTTTCGGCATCGGGACCGTGACAAGCGAAGCAGCGATTGGACAGCAACGATCGCAGCTGCTGCAGTCGGTCCGAAGAAAGCTGTCGATCCGCTGCCCAGTTTTGCCCGGTGGCCAGACTGACCACAACCAGAGCCACAATGTTCCGAGTCGATAGTGCAAACATGAACTGACGCAACATAACGTGCGATCCTGAAGCGACGGGGGCTGACATGTCTCAGCAAAGGTGGGGAGATGTGCTCTATTGTAACCAAATACGATTTGTAGACGAATCGCTCCGCGGCTCGTCAAAAAAATCCCTGTACACGAATCGCTCCGCGACTCGTCATGACGGGGGGCTTTGATTGGGTAAACTTCATGCAGAAGTGTAATTGACGAGTCGCGGAGCGATTCGTCTACATGTAGTCGCGGAGCGATTCGGCCACATTCAAATACTATGCCCGTTACCAACTACATCGCACGTGCCACTCGCGCTCCGGCGGCCTTCAAGATTGAAGTGCGATTCACCGGCGGACTGAGTGCCACGCAAATCAAGGCCTTTCAGCGAGCTGCCGATCGATGGTCGCGGGTCATCGTCGACAAACTGCCTGCCGTCCAGGTCGACGGCGAGGAGATCGATGGCCTGCTGATTTTGGCTGAAGGCCGCCATTTGGACGGTCCGGATGAAGTGCTGGGAGAATCCGGGCCAACCGTGCTGCGTCCCAAATCGGCGGGCAGCCATGCTTACCTGCCCGCCAAAGGTGAAATGACATTTGATAAGGCTGATCTGACCGCCATGCAGCGCGAAGGTACCCGGGCCGATGTGATCGCGCATGAAATGGGGCATGTGCTAGGTATCGGTACCATCTGGGCCCGCAAACGCCTGCTGGTGGGTGCGACCAGTCACAATCCTACCTTTCGAGGACGCCACGCACGCAGCGAATATGGCAAGTTACTGGGCACGAAACCGCAGAGCGTGCCGGTCGAGAACTTGGGGGGCAAAGGCACACGCAACAGTCATTGGCGCGAATCGGTGTTCGGCTCCGAACTGATGTCCGGCTTTGTCGCATCCGCTCCCAACCCGCTGAGTGCCGTTACCGTCGCCTCACTGGCCGACCTGGGATAC
>JADLDX010000139.1 GCA_020846515.1 Pirellulaceae bacterium | reverse complement strand
GACGTCACCCCCTCGGAATGTGTCGAAGGAGTAGCCTTCCGGTGCGCGATACACCACCTCGCGTGTTTCGATTCGAAGAAGATCCCGATATCCGCCAACGATGTATTGCGCGTCGTCGCTGAAATGCATGTCCCTCGCTTGGACATCCTGTGGCAGCCGCCAAATGAGTTTTGCATCTGGAATCGACCACAGCTCTGGTGGACCGCTGGAGTGTTCGAGGAGGATGGACTTACCGTCGGGCGAAATCTCAACCTGCTGTCCATTGAACCAATGGACGCAGCGGCTGGTCGCAGCGTCGTGTAGGGTGACCCCATCCATTCCAGCAACAACGATCCATTTGCCATCGGCGGTGAAGTGCGCGGCGATCATCGGCGAAATGTGAGTTCCCAGAACTTGCAGCTCATCGTTCGATACTTGCTCGCTGAAATTGGACGAGCCGTTCTCGCCGAGTTGCGCTTGGGTGGTGACGATCGATCCCACCGCGACTGCCAGAATGATCGATGCTAGGAGTCGCCAACGGTGGTGTGTGAAGCGGCTTTTCCAACCAGCATTCGTGATCAGCTTCATCGCAACCTCACGTGTGGATATGTTCGCTTCGGAAGGAGATTCTTCAAACACAACTCGCATGCCAACTAGATCTGCAACGCTCAGTATAAATGAGATAGCGGCATCAGTGGATAGAGCGCTCCAATCGAATCGATCTGCATAAAATTTTTGGTCTCCAGCGACGCTAATTCCTTTTGGTGGCAGTGTCGGGTTGGCAACACTGGATCTCGGCCGATACACTAGCGCGTGGCCGAAGCATTGGACCAGGAAATGCGGACCACGAACCCATCGCCTTTGAAAATTGGTGAACCCTATGTTGCTTTCCTACCCGGATCTCGAACTGTTCTTCCGCTTGCACCGGACGCTGATGTTTTTTGTGAACCAGCGCCTCCAGGTGTTCCCCAACCAGATTAACACGCCCGAGGAATTCGCCACCGTGTCGCCGGAAGTTCGTATGAAAGTCCGTGACGCGTTGAACGCCAATCTCGATCTGATCGATACGTTTGTTGATGAAAACCCGGGACGCTTTTCGCAAGACGAACTCGCCATCGTGAGTTCTTGGCGGCACCTCCTGATGGGCAAATTCTACATCTATCGTAAATTGAAGAAACACACGGTGTTCCTCTCCACGACCTCGCCGTCAATCGCCTATGGCGTCTTGGCGTTATCCAAACCCTTCGAGGACTTGACTGGCCCGAATCTACCGGTGCTAGCCGGTGCAGTCCTGCTGCCATTCAAGGGCTTGATCGTTTATGACGGTCTGATGAGCAGATACAGTATCTCCTTCGGTGCAGGTATCCGAAAAAGCTTGAACGAAGCTTTCAAGGCGGCCAAGGCACGGCATGGAATCGTCACATCGTTGCCGATGTCAGACGTGCCATTGCCTCCCAAAACAACACAGCCCAAGCCAACTCCTAAAACGCAGAAGACGGAGAAGACGCAGAAGAAGGAGGCCAAGGACGCGTCGTTAAGCGCCGTCATCAAACTGATCAACGAGTTTTGCCGAAAGCACTTGAACGAAGAATACGCCGTGCTGTGCCGCAAGATGGCTGAGAAGCTGGGCAACAAACGCCCCTCGCCTCTGCTTCAGGGCAGTCCGAACGCCTGGGCCAGCGGCATCGTACGGGCGGTGGGCGGCGTCAACTTTCTGACTGACAAAACGCAGAAGCCCTATATGCGGTCCACCGACATCGACAAGCACTTTGGTATCGGCGCCAGCACCGGTGCGGCGAAGCTGGCAGCCATTCGCAAGATGTTGAACGTGCACCCGCTTGACCCGCACTGGACCTTGCCCAGCCGCTTGGATGACAATCCGATGGTTTGGATGCTCGAGGTCGACGGGCTCATCATAGACATTCGTAGCGCTAGCAGGGAATTGCAGGAACTCGCCTTCAATCAAGGACTGATTCCTTACATCCCTGCAGATCGGCGGTCGGGTGGATAAATGACGGATGCTGACGACTCGAACGGGCCACGACCAGGGATTACCAATCTCTTCGAAGATCTCCCCCAACACTTGCCCGAGGAATTTGTCGACACTCTCGTGCATGCCGCCGATGTGCGCATCGAAAGGATCGTGTCACATGGCCATGCATCGCCTGAGGGCTTTTGGTACGACCAGGAGCAGCACGAGTGGGTCATGGTGCTCAGCGGCACAGCCAGGCTCCGCTTCGAGGACGAAGTGATCGAGATGACGCCGGGCAGCTGCGTGAACATCCCGGCTCATCGCAAGCACCGAGTCGATTGGACGACGCCCGATGAACCGACGATCTGGTTGGCAGTGTATTATGGACAACAAACGTGACCAGAGAGGATTCGATCGGCTCTCCATGAACGCTATCGCTATTTACCTGGGCATCGTCCTTGTGATGAGCATCGCTTGTTTTATTGCCTACGGCTGGGATAAGCGTTGTGCGGCCAACGGCAGTCGCCGAGTGCCAGAGCAGACTTTGCACATCCTGTCGCTCTTGGGCGGCTGGCCCGGTGCGTGGTTAGGTCAGCGTCAGTTCCACCACAAGACAAAGAAACTATCGTTCCTGATCGTGTTCTGGTTGGTCGTCGTGCTGCATATCGCCATCGTCGGGGCAGCGGCGTATGGGATCTTCAGGAACTAACTGGAAACGTAATCTGCGGGGAGCAATATGCGATGAACCACGGTTGGCAAACAGCGCAACTGCTTTGGAAGCAGACTATCGGCGGAACATTGGTTGACGAAGACCGAAAAATAGACCTGACCCCTTTTTCCAGCGTTGGGGTACAATGAACCGCAGGAGATAAGCTATGCCGCTGCTGGATCCGCAACCACGCCCGGGCATAGTCCCATTTTTGTCGCACTTGGTGAACCGAAAGTTCGAGCAGCTGGGCAATTTCCTCACGCCCCACGCCCGCAAAGTATTTTAGCTTGACGATTTCCGCAGCCACGGCATCTTCCTCAGCCAGTGTGTCGAGCGCCTTGTCGAGTTTGCACCAGTCAAAGCCCTCCTCGGGCTGCTGAAAGTCGGCGAGTTCCACACGCTGAATCTTACCGCCATGTTTTTCGCGACCGAACCGACTAGTCGCAGGTAAGCTTCGTGGACCAGTGCCGTGGCCTGCAAGGTATGATCTGGTCTTTCGCGGGCGAGCTTCGCCGCAGCCATCATACGCAACTCTTCGTAGACGACTGGCAGCAATTTGCTACTCGAACCGAGCTCGACTGCCCCCATCTCTTTTAGAATTCGCGTCACTTCGGACATTTTCTCGCCATCCGGATATGCAAAAATTTGTATAAGTTGGAATCCATAAAAAGTAACTGTCCAAATTAACGTGCCGATTGGACAGCGAAATCTCCATTTGGAAACTTTTTTCGATGGTCAAACCGTCTTTGTGGATTAGGTCGCTCATCCCTTAATCCAATTTTGCACCACAGATGGCGTGGATGGGCGTCGGTTTTTAGTCGGGCTAAACCGGACGCTAGCGCGCTTGCGGCTGATCAGCCGCAGGGCTAAACCGGACGCTAGCGCGTTCCGGCTAATCAGCCGCAGGGCGCTAGCCCACGGTTTCTGGCACACATGAAGATCGACGCCCACTGACATAGAACAATATCCGTGTCATCTGTGCTATCCGTGGTTTTATTTTGATCCTATTTTGGCCCGATGGTTTTGGTCAGCGATTTCATCTTTTTGGTTTCGCGCTCGCAAATGACAGTCAAAGCTGGCTACTTGGTAAGCAGATCTTAAACGAACTGCCTACCGACAACGTGCTGCTCACGCTCAATTCGCCGCCGTGCGCTTCGACGATACTCTTGGCTATTGAGAGGCCCAGACCACTACCGCTTCGACCTTTATGAGCAATCTGCCGGATGCGAGCTTCGTCTATACGATAGAAGCGATCAAAGATTCTCTCTAACATGTCAGGGGGTATCCCTAGTCCAGTGTCTTGCACCTCAAGGCACGCCATACCATCAGCATAGGAAGTGCTCAGCGTGACCAGGCCAGCTTCGCGATTGTAGAGAATGGCATTGTCGAGCAAGTTGGCGATGACTTGCGCGATCGCATCACGATCAGCCCAGCTAGGAGCCGACTCGCCAACTAACTTAAGCTCGACATGATGCTCAGCAGCATAAGGCCGGAACAGCTCGATCGCCTCAGCAGCCAAATCCAGCAAGTCGATTCGTGTTCGTTGAAGCTCCAACTGACCTGCATCAGAACGCGCTAGTAACAGCAGTCCGTCAACCAGCGACTTCATACGCCCCGCAGCCGCGAGGCACGTTCCAAGCGTAGCCCGATATTCTTCGCTCGAGCGCGGGCGGCTGAGCGCGAGTTCGCAATGCGATAACAGGACTGCCAGCGGTGTGCGGAGATCGTGAGATGCATCGGCTGTGAATTGACATTGCTTCTCGAAGGCGCTTTCTATTCGAGCCAACATGGAGTTAAGCGTTGTCCCCAAGGATTGTAGTTCGCTATCCATGCTCACCGTATCGATGCGCTCGGCCAGGTTCCGTGCATTGATGCCCTCTGCCGTACGGCTGATCTGCTTAATGGGTCGAATGGCATTACCAGCCAGCCACCAACCTCCCAGCAGTCCCAAGCAGAGCACGGTGGTACCGATCAGAAACAGTTGCACCAACGCCGCCGTCAGACGCTGCCTTTCCGGACTAACATCTCGCCCAACAACAATTAACGTTCGATGGGGTCCGCGCACCAACACCTCACGTCTCTCATTCACACTTCGAAATTCCAGGGGACGCCGCGTGGGAGTCCAGGCAACTTCAACATTATTGGGTCCCGATCGCCGCAGTAATTTGCCTTCATCGGCGAAAATGGCGAAATAGGGCAGTGGCCCGAAGCGCTGACCCTCGTCAGGGCGAAAGTCTGCCGGACCTTGCCTAGGTACTGGGCGTTTCTCAAGGTGCAAATCCAAACCCGGCTCAGGCCTCGGTGCGCCATCTCTTGGCGGCATTCGTGGCTGATTGTCAAACTCGCCACGTAACTCGCCACGTAACTCGCGTTCGCGTGGTGGTAAACCGTCACGATCTAACGGAGGCGGCGGTGGGCGTCGACGATCCAT
>JADLDX010000138.1 GCA_020846515.1 Pirellulaceae bacterium | reverse complement strand
TCAATCGCTTTGTCTAGCTTTTCTTCCATTGGGTCTGTCTCTGAGTTAAGCTACCAACGACCAATAATGTCTCGCAGTCCATACTTTGGACTGCTGGCTCTCACCTTGCGACGCTCTTGTTCTTCGCGCCATGCGAAACTGCCATACTCGGGAGTTTGACCATTTTCCTCGCTGCTGTCAATCTTATCGCCAGCACTGTCGGTGTTAAATACCTTCCAACAGCCTGCCATTGCTATGGCGCGGTCGGCGTGGTTCTTCTCGGTAAGCCCTTTGTTTTTGGTGGGCACATGGACGATCTTATCACCGTCCCATTCGTACTCGCCGCACTCGACAATCATCTCCTCCGAGCGTGGAATAAACTTGCCGTCCTCCATCGCCAGTGCCATCTGCTCGAACATATCCGCCTTGTGTTTATCCTGGCATGGCCAGCCTGGCTTGCGACTTTTCTTCTGGGTTCCGTACTGCTCTGTGTTGCGCATGAACACGTTGCCATAGTACAGAACCTCACCGATTTCCTTAGCGAACCCTCCGGAAACTCCGGAGTCTTCCCAGCCAAGCAAGGCGTTTCGCAGCCACATACACAGCCCGACCACGCGGCGCGCGAAAGGCCGCGGCTCCATTCCTTTGATGGTATACTCCAACACCTGTTCGCCAGTTCGATCGTCCAGTGCGGTTAGGACTGAGTTCGACGAATAGGCACCCACACCACCTGACGCTATGTCTGCACCAGCGGTGAACGGACCAAGCGGCGGCGAGTTGTCGATGCCTGGCCGAAACCACAGCCTGAGCGAGCCGTCTTCCCTGGGGATAAGTCCCGTCAGCTTGCAGGTCTCCGAATCGAATACTGGATTGCCAACCCAGACTGGACCCTGACAGTGCTGTCGTTTCATGCGGTCGAGCAGATCTGGATTAAAGACCTTACCTACGGCTCCACGGCAATCCTCATCAAGCTCTCTCGCGATGAATCGCGGTGTGGCGCCTGGTTGCATTCGGTGGGCGTTGTACCAAGGCGATTGGACATGCCCTTCGATTTTGTGCCCACGGCGCTCGATGGCTTTGATTTCGCGCTGATGTGTCGCAATGTACTTATTGACCTCGCCTTGCTCATCTGGCCGCAATGCTACAGCAACGCCTTCCTTCACCGTGTAAATATTCTTTGAGTGATCTGGATTGTCCTTCCAGCTCAGATTGTAAACCCGTTTGTTATCTGGATCGGTCGCCGACTCATAGAACACACCAGAATCGAGACCGAACGTCGATACAAGGAATATGCAATTGCTGACGTGCGCAACCGACGACAGCATTTTGTAGTCTTGGTTGCCAGCAACGAACTCTTCGCTTCCTGGCTCATCAAAACAGAAAATCGATGTCCTACCACCACGAGCTACGTCGCCTGTCGCTGAATAGCCGCTCCAGCCTGATTCATTCTTCAGCTTTATTACGTGGTCGGTTGTGTTTCTCGAATAACCCCCAGGCAACATCCACCCAGGTAATCGGTCGAGCATCCAAGCCACCTTATACATCACCGCAGAGTCATTGACATTGGAATCAACCAACTTCTCGTTTCTAGTAACAAGTCCAGTCGTGAATCCAGACTCTTTCATCGCTCGATACATAGTCACAGCTAGATAGCAGTAAGTTCCGCCTTGAGCGCGTGACTTTTTCAGTGTCAATGAAACTGGATGCTGCGTTTCCATGGCCTCCGTGATTGTCTCGTCCATCGCCAGAATCACTGGCTCCTGATGGGACCATGGGATCATTGGCTGCTGCTTGTACTTGGATCGCGGCTCAATCACCCATAGAGCGAATGCACAAAAAAACAGAACGTCTTCCATGCACGCTTGGTACAAAGCGTCGCGGAATCGGCGATCAGTAATCGCACGCTCACGACAGCGCATGCGCCAACGAAGATTGGCGGCAGGGTCGCGAGGAACAAGATCGTAAAATGGTGATGTCATGCCGCAATTGTGCTGCATGGCCTATCGTCAGTCAATCGTGACGATGTAAGAGCCTTCTTTGTCGAGTCGCTGCGACTTGTTGATTGCTTTGCCGATGGACGTGTAATTGAGCCCCAGCTTTTCGCCGAGGTCTTTGCAGGTGAGCCCTTCCTGCGAACCACTAACGGCATCGTAAATCGCCTGCTCGATGCCGTCCCAGTAAGCGATCTTGCCATCGCTGGGTGCTTTCATCCCTGCTGGTGAAGTTCGTTTGGCTGGTCGCTCGCCAGACGCCTTGGCCAGAATGTTGCGCGCTCGCTTGAGTCGCACTAGCTTGCTCTCAAGTTCAGCTATCTGGCTATCGATCGCCTGGGTGGCTTCTTCATTCGAATCGATTAGCAGATCAATTGCGGCTTGTACGTCGATCGTCATTTTTGCTCCAGTGTTTCATTTATCTTTGCCACGTTTCAGGGCTTCGGAAATATCCAAGCCTGCTTTCAAACGGGCTCGCAGAGTCGATTTGTTTATCCCGTACTGAGCAGCCCACGCGGCGATGGTCTTTCGTTGCCCGTTGTGTGCAATGCCGCACTTCCCGCATGAAGTCGAATGACCACTGGTTAAATGCCCCAGGCGCACTGTCCTCTGCTGGCCGCATTCGCACTTGCAGAGAACGTGTCTCTTGCCTGCTGACGCTTCAACCTCACGAACGACAGTCAACTCGCCGTACTTGTCGCCTGGTGTAACTACAGTTCTGTGCATTGTCTTTCATCTCAAATTGAAATACGCCAGCCGTCGCGGAGAGCCACACTTCCGCGACGGCCAGTATTGCCACTTGTAACACGCGAGTGAATCAGCCGTAGGTCGAGGCTTTCTGTTGTGGACGTAACCGGCGGCTAACCCGGCAAAGCCTGATGTACTTTGGAACCATGTGCTTCAAGACAAACTCTACGACTGTGTATCCACCGCAGTGGTCCCAGCACCAGACATAGAGATATGCCCAGACAACAAACATAATTCCAGCTTCCTGTCCGTGCTGATTATCGTTGTGGGTAAACCCAGATCGGCTTGGTGCGGTAAGTGCCATACGGGCTGTACGGGTTGTTGATCGACTCGGAACTGTACCGCGATCCAAACCTGCCATATGGATTGGACACAGAGTCTGGCGCGTAACGATCGGTGCTCAGTTCACCGAGATACCTGCCGCCCGAGTAAATGCGCGGCGGGCTGAGCGAGTACCGACTGTACTGGCTTCCGAATCGCTCATAGCCTGGACTGCGCGTGTCGAGCTGCCATCGATCTTGACCATGACACGTAAGCGACATCAACAACACGTAAATGAACACTATGCCTCTCATCGATCTACCCTCCAGCGTTTGGGAAATGCTTTGTCAGAACTGTCATCTTTTAAAATACGACAATTGCTCTGTCGGGTCAATGGTGTTAAGCTATGACCCAAAGGAGCAAATCAATGATCGACCCGAAGCGATTGGAAGCTGTAACGTTCACATCAACGGTGTTTGCCCCAGAGGAGGCTTATGTCGATCGCGAACGAGGCTGGTGCGTTCAGGTCTACCGAAACAAG
>JADLDX010000137.1 GCA_020846515.1 Pirellulaceae bacterium | reverse complement strand
GGTGCTGGTAAAGTTTGCCGCTTGTGCGTGCCGTGCAATGCTATCAGTAGCTGTAACGTTTGAACCGTTTGGGAATAGGCTCAGTGGCGGAGTTTCGCCGTTCGATGTGTGGCATTATGCAAATGAGCAAATGCTCTTTGCATTCGACCGCACAAAGGATTGTGCGATAGGAGACTCGTATGGATGCGAGCACTCGAGCCAAATCAAAATGCATGATTGCTGGTTATCGTTGGGCCGACGACTGACCGCTTTGATGCGCATGCATACCATTTGAGGTTGTCTCATGGCGATGAAAGCAAGTGGCCATTGCGTCACTCGGCCCGGATTTTTCTTTTGCTGCAAGCTGATCACGCTGCTGGCAGTCTTCGGCTGTGTTGGTTGCTCGACCACGTCAGGACTTACGTTGTGGCCCAACCAGTTTCCTCTGTTACCGCAGGCCAAACAGTTTTCCAACGTCCCGCCTTTGCCGACCAACCTACCGGTCGAAAAGTGCAAGACAGTATTGCCAGCGTACTTCGTGGAGCCTGGTGACGATCTATTGATCGAACCGATTGACTTCGCGGCTGACTTGCGATTAACAGCCGATCAACGTGTGATGGTTGATGGTTCGATTGACCTGGGTGAGTATGGTCGCCTGATCGTCACCGGGATGACCGTTGAGCAAATTGAAGCGCTTGTGGAAACGCGAATTGAGAGCGTGGTGGGTAAGCGACATGCGATCAATGTGCGTTTGCTCGAAGCCAATGCAGCCCAAGTCTATGTGCTGGGTGAAGTGGGTTCACCGGCAGCATATCCGCTGATCGGCCGCGAGACGGTGCTGGATGCGATATTGCAAGCCGGCGGGTTAACCAGCCGCGCGTCGCCATGTGATATTGTGTTGGTCCGCCCCACTAACCCTTGCGATTGTCGCGTGGTTTTGCCAGTTTGCTACCGTCAGATCACTCAACTGGGCGATACGACGACCAATTATCAGTTGCAACCGGGCGATCGTATCTATGTGGGCGGACGATCCCTGTGCCAGGAGTTGCGGTTCTGGAAAGTCAATGAGACTTGCGAACGCTGCTGCAACAGCCGCTGTGCTGAACGCGACCCACGTCGTGCGAATTACTTGAATCCATTTTGTTACTTGCCCGCCTCCCCCGCGTTACCTTGGATCAAGGGCAAGAACAATAGCGGCGAACCGAACGAGGCCGAAAACGATGCGGCTGGTAAGGGCCAAGGGGGTGAAGGGACGCTCGATGCGGTGCCTGTACCCAAGTCGGGGCAAACGCAGGAGCCGCTGCCAAGCACGCCACCAGCTACAACTCCGGCCACTAATTCCACAACGACCCACTCTGCGCCGAACCAGTTCGCGCCGACCCACATCACGCCGACCCACATCACGCCAATCGGGGCTGCTTCTTCTCCGTTCTTTAGTTCGCGTCGAGGATAGCTGGATTGGATGGAGCTCGATCGCTGGCAATGGACCGGGACGGTTGGTATTCTAGTTAGCTGTCCCGCCGTTTCACCCCGCCTAGGAGCAAATCCGCTATGCGTGCGCTATTTACATACTTTTTCGCTTGTACTTTGTTGGCCTCGACGACCTTGTCGAGTGCGTCGGCCCAGGAAGTCAAACCACCTGAAGGCTTTGTGGCTCTCTTCAATGGCAAGTCCTTTGAAGGTTGGCATGGTCGCTCGACGCTCGACCCGCGCAAGTGGGCTGAAACATCAGCTGACAAGAAGCAGGCATGGGACAAAGAGATTCAAGAGCATTGGAAGATCGAGGGCGACACGCTGGTCAACGATGGCCACGGCGCCTATCTGACGACGAACGAAGAGTTCGGTGATATCGAGCTGTTGATTGACTACAAGACGGTGCCGTTGGCCGATAGCGGCATTTATCTGCGTGGTACACCTCAAGTTCAAATTTGGGATTACACGGAAAAGGAAAAATTCAAACTGGGTGCCGATAAGGGCAGCGGCGGGCTCTGGAACAACAGCGCTGGCTCACCAGGCAAAGATCCTTTGGTGTTGGCTGACAAGCCGTTTGGACAATGGAATAGTTTCCGCATCGTGCAGGTGGGCTCGCGCACCAGCGTGTGGTTGAACGGTCAGATGGTTGTAGACCACGCGATCATGGAAAACTATTTCGATCGCAAACTGCCCCTGTTTGCCAAAGGCGTTATTCAACTTCAGACGCATGGAAATGAGATCAGTTGGCGCAACGTGTTTGTACGCAAGCTCGGCTCCGAAGAGGCGAACAAATTCCTGGCTGAGAAATCAGGCAGTGAGAGATTCAAGCAGTTGTTTGATGGCAAATCGCTGGCCGGCTGGACCGGGGCACTGGAAAACTACGAAGTCGTAGACGGCTCAATTCAGTGCAAGACGGGCCATGGCGGAGTCTTGCGCACCGAAGACATGTATCAGGACTTCGTTGCGCGCGTTGAGTTTAAATTGCCACCGGGCGGCAACAATGGACTAGCCATTCGCTATCCAGGCCAAGGCGACGCGGCTTATGCCGGCATGTGCGAACTACAAGTTCTGGATACCGAACATCCCAAATATGGCAAACTGGATCCGCGCCAGGCCCATGGCTCGGCATACGGCATGGCGGCAGCCACCCGCGGTTACGTGCGACCAACCGGGGAATGGAACTATCAGGTCGTGACAGTTAAAGGTTCGACCATTCAAGTTGAACTGAACGGTTCGGTCATCCTCAATACGGATCTCTCCAAGATCAGTGAGTACATGGCGAACTCACCGCATCCTGGCAAGGACCGCACCGAAGGTTACTTTGGATTCGCTGGTCACAGCGACCCAGTGCAGTTCCGCAATGTATCGATCAAGAAGCTGTAATGCAGCCTTGGCGAGGTTGAACATCCATCGGCCGACGCTGGTAATCAAAGGCATGCTTACAACAAAACGTGTCCAATAGCCTTTGATCCAGCTCGGCTTCAACCACCGCTGACCGGTGGGATGAGAGCGATTTCTTGTTGATCCGAAATCTGCGTGGTCAACGTCGCAAATTGCTGGTCGACCGCCCAGCGACTGATCGAGATCAAGCTGGACAACTCAGGGCATTTGTCAGAGACAGCTCGAGCCAAGTCGGCTAGCGTGGCCGCTTGGTCGACCTCCACAGTGATTTGACGCTCGCCGACCATTTGGGATGCGCTGGCAAACAATAGGACGTGGATGAGCAACCTCTATGCTCCCAGGCGCTCGAGAGCTTCGCGGAATGCCTCGCGCGCGACCTGACAGCGATTTCGGGCGGTGGGTTCGGTGACCTTCAAACGTTTGGCAATTTCTTTGTAGGTTGCGTATTGGAACATTCGCCAACGGATAAGTTGTTGTTGGCGAATATCCAGCGAGGACAAGGCCGTATCGAGGATTTGTTGATGCTCTTCGGCCACGATGATCTTGGAAGGCGTGAGTACCGACTTGTCTTCCAATCGAACGATGGCTTGGCTGTCGCGTTCTTCGTTTTTATAGGTACGGCAAGCCTGTTTGTTGTAACGTCGTACATCTTTGGCTTGATTGCGGACGATCTGGACTAACCACGCGCGCCATTGACCGGTCGTTTCTCCTTGAAATTGATCCATCCGTTCCAGCGCTTTCATGATGGAGATCTGCACGATATCCGATTCGTCGGCCTTACAGTTAGGGACGCTTTGCGTCTGCTGTCGGGCCACGGCCTTTAAGGCTGGGCGCATTCGCAGATACAAGTCGGCCAAAAAAGAGCGTGAACGGGCCACCATGCGGCTGGAGGAAAAGCTCCGTGATTTCGACGACACGTCGCTTGCTTGATGCGACATAGAGAAGTCATGCGAATGCGAGGTCACGTTTGTACTCCGGAAACACAGCCAATTGAGGAACGAGACAACTCAATGGTAGTGGGAGAAGCTGGCCAATGCAATCAGTCGATCGAGGGGCATGTGTCCGGCTGATCGAATTAAAAATCGCAAGTTACGGTGGCAGACGGTACAAACTGCCCAGGTACCAAAGCCGGGTTATTCCAGGCTATTGAGCATGGAGTGTCATCGTCGTTTTCCGCTAGCAAGCCGCAAGGAAAATGGAACTAACCCTCCCAAGCGCAG
>JADLDX010000136.1 GCA_020846515.1 Pirellulaceae bacterium | reverse complement strand
CACTATACGAAAAATCAGATAGGTGTGCTCTACCCCCACTCCCTCCAGAACTCCCAGACGTGCCGTATTTTGGAATAAGATTTAGGAGCGAAGGCCGAAGGCGATCAACCCAAGCCTTTTTGCTAGAACTTCCGCGCCTTCACCCTTCGCTCCTAAATCTTATTCCATAAAATAGTGGGTTTGCCGGTACGGTTATTTAGTCCCGCTGCCTAAGACCGAAGCGACGTACCTTCCGCGATCTGTTGTTGAGCATGCTTGATTCCTAACAAAACGTGACCAGTGCCAGATTCAATGGCCGCGTTAAAGAAAAGACTAGGCGTTCAACCTATTTCGTTTGGCGAGGAGCGATCAGTATTGGCAGCACAACTAGGTTTCCCAATAGCCCTCCCAGCATGGTCAAGCTGGCTAGTGTGCCGAAGACGACGGTGGGAATGAATTCGCTGGTGGCCAGGCTGATGAAACCAGCCACTAGAGCGATGGTCGACAGCACCACGGCCAAGCCGACATTTTCCTGGGCCGATTGCAAGGCCTTGAGCGGTCGTCCCTTCTGCTTCAGGGCACGGCGATAGTGCAGCAAGTAGTGGATCGAGCTGTCGACCGACAGTCCCAGTGAAACGGCAGCGATCATGGCCGCTCCCATATTGATGCGCAGCCCCATCCAGCCCATCGCGCCCAGCACGAGTGAAATGGGAAGCGCGTTGGGCACGATGGCGATCAGTGCCAGTTTCAACGAACGCGTGGCCACGGTCATCACAGCTAAGATCCCCAGCGTGGCCAACAAAAAGCACTTCCATTGATCGGATAAAATGCTGGCGACTAGCTTTCCGAGCATCACCGTGTAGCCCGCCACTTCAGCCGCAGGTGGAGGCTGGCTAAACAGTGCTTGCCACTCGGGGCGCTGCGTGAATTGCTCGACGCTGCTGCGCACCGCGCGGACCAGTTCATTCTTGGCAGGCGCCCCCACCCGCTCATGACTGCGCAGCATGATGCGCAACCAGTGCAATCCGTTGGCCGGATCGGTGTGGCTAGTTAACAACACACTACTGAATTCAGGCATGGCGGCACGGATGCCACTCAGGCGCGCCGACACCGGGAGCGCGGCTAAGAGAGGCCCGTGGCGACTGGCTAACTCTGCATCGGCCATGCTCAGCACTTTGCTGAGAGCCAGTGGCTCTTGACCATCCATCACTTGCAACGTTCTTAGCGCTTGTTCCAGCTCGATGACCTGCGCCAAAGCATCTCTGTTCAGTGGCGCGGGGATAGGTAGCATGACATCCCACACACCTGCGCCCCCCAACTCGCGCTCGATGATTTCATAGCCGCGCACTATCGGACTGGAACTGGAGAAATTTTTTGTATAGTCGGTCTCGACGCGCATCATGAAGCCACCCGAGATGCCCAGCAAAGCTAGTCCGAAGAGTATACCCAGACCCAACCGGCGATGAGCTAAGCACAGTTCGAGCAATCGTCGCAACCACAACCGCACTAGCAGATCGAGTTGCGGGGTGCGCGGGTCGGTGTCCCAACTACCGAGCAGGGCCAAACCAGGGACCAACAGCACGATGGCCACCAACACCATCATTGAGACGACCGCCATCATCAGCCCAAAGTCGCGAATCGGGCCCACCGCCGCTGCGGTCAGCGCTAAGAAACCGACAGCATCGGTCACACATGCCCAAGCGATAGGGGCGATCAACTGCGTAAAGGACTCGCGCAGCGCATCGCAGCGACTGGCCCCCGTCCGCCGCACTTGTTGAAACTTAAGTAACAAGTGAATGGTGGTAGCGACACCAATGACGGTCACAATCGCCGTCAGGGTACTGCTAATCATCGATAGGTCGAGTCGCAAGAGGACTAGCACGGCGCGCGTAGCGATCAATGACCAGTGCACGACTACCAAGGGAATCAGTGTCCAGCGCAAAGAGCGGAAGCAGACCAACAGCACTAACGAAACCAACACCGAAGAGACCATCCCCAATCTCCAGCCGTCGCGCTGGACCATACGAAAGCCTTCGGAGACCAGTACCGGTTCGCCGGTGATAAAGCCATCGGCGGCAGGCGCGGGAAGCTGCGACATCACGTCGCGCAAGCCCGTCAGCGTCTCCGAAAAACCTGTGGCTGCTGGACTCGTGGCTGAATCGGCACTAGGGCTATGCGAGTTCAAGGAGGAGGACGAGTTGTCTTGCGTCGGGCCTGCCGCTGTGTTGACCGTTGGCAGGTTGTTAGGCGAGGCCAACAGGCAAGCGATGGAGGTGTAGTTGCTATCGGGTTGGTGCGTATAGCCTGCAAACACATCCAACATGGCTTGCGCTAGAGCGTCATCGGCGTCCAGCAGCGGCGGTGGGCGTGGTGGACCAATCTTCAGCAAGTTGAGGGGACCACGCAATTTCTCCAGGATTGCATGCAGTTCGGCCAAGCTTAAGACCGAGGCGACGCCTTTGACGTCGGCCAGTCGGCGGCTGACCTGTTGCAGGCGTTCCAGCCCCTCGCCCGATGCATCCCATAATTGCGGATCGCGATAGACGGCCAAGACAATTTGATTAGCACCGAAGCGATCCTGCAAGCGTTGGTAGGAGGCGACAAGCGGATCACCCGGAGGAAACATTTGCTCCACGCGCCAATCGAGCTTCAGGCGACTGGCCAACGGAAAACTGAGCAGCGAGAT
>JADLDX010000135.1 GCA_020846515.1 Pirellulaceae bacterium | reverse complement strand
GAACGCGCTGAAAACAGCGAAGTATCGAGCATAGCCTGCATCACCATGCATGTAGCCAGGTGAATACATGACCACCAACCAGGCGACGACCGTGACCACGCAAATCTGGACCAGGCTGAGCGCGTCTATCTGGATACCGATGGGCAGTTCCACGTTGCCGATGCTCAACCACTGATAGCAGTTGTAAATAGTGATCGGTGATTCGGGGTTATATCGCAGTAGCAATAGGATGGCCGCGACGGCAGCCGCACCCAGGCCAAGCCACGCCGGCAAGTGAGCCGTGCGTTTGCCTGCGCCGGCAAACGACATGGCTGTGCAGGCTATGCAGGCTGCCAGCGGTGCAAATGGAATGATCCAGGCGAGTGTAGAGTCCATAGTCGTCGGTTATCGATTGAGGTTAATTAGGCTTTGTGGATCAAATCGCGGGAGCTGGTTTCCATCGCAGCGGGAAATTGCATAGGATCGCGACCGGCTGGCGTCAACTTAGGCAGGTCGCCATAGGAAGTACTCTCTTCGCCATCGGACAACTGACCAGCCATCAATTCTGAACGTTCTTCGTCGCTCAAGGTCGATTCACGCAGCGATTGCCAAACGTTGATATCCAGTGATCCACGACTGCGATAGAGCGCCACAATCAACGACAGCGCCAACGCGGCTTCGCAAGCAGCCACGGTCAAAATCAATAACACGAACACTTGACCGCCCAGGTCCCCGTACAGATGGCCAAAGGCGATAAAATTCAGCGACACGCCGGCTAGCATCATCTCCAGCGACAAGAACATCAGGATCAAATTGCGTCGCGTGAGGAACCCAAGCATACCGATGCCAAACATCGCGGCACCAACGGCAAGGAGCAAGTTGGTCATTAGCTAGATACTCCTGTCGATTTAGAACCGCTGGTTTCACGCTGCGCGATCATGATCGCACCACAGGCCGCCACCAACAGCAAAGTGCCGGCCAATTCAATCGTCCACAGATAACGGGTGTAGGTCACGCGCCCCAGCGCAGCCACCGACATATCAGGTCCAGGCAGAGGTGCTGGTTCCGCATTGGCGGCTGTTTCAGTCGGCTGTGCAGTGTCACCAGCGCTGGGCTGGCCAGATGTCGCCAGCGGCTGAGGTGGCATAGGCAGAAAGGCGATACCCGACTGCGTATTCTCACGCGTCATGATGGCGTATGTGAGCAACATGACCAAAGCGGTGGAGGCCACGACGGCGGGACCTAGATTTGAGTACTTCAGTTCGTAGGATTGCAGATTCGAATGCTGGGCAAACATCAACACGAATAAAAAGATAATGATCGTGGCACAGGCGTAGATAACCATCGTGGCCGCCGCCAGGTAAGCCGCTTCTTGCAAGATGTAAAGCACGGTCGCCATCAGCACGGTTGCTGTAAAGCTGAGCGCCGCATAAACCGGTTGACGAAAAATCACGAAGCCCACTCCAGTCAGCAGTGTCAGACAGGAGAAGATGACTGTCAGTATGGTTTCAATTGCATCGAGCATGGAAAGGCTTTGAAGTCTGAAGTTTGAAGTTTGAAGTCTTAACCACCCAGTTGACCACGTCCGGGCGGCAATGGCGCACCGGCCGATTCAGGGGCTTTCTCAGACGCCGGGCTCAGGACTCCGCGCTTTGTACGCACGGGGTCGTTGCCGCTACCTACTGTTTCGTCGTATACGCTGAGCAGTTTCTCTTTATCGAAAATCATCTGCTCGCGCGTCATACCTGTCAGATCGTAAATACTGGTCAGCTCTATGGCATCCACCGGGCAGGCTTCTTCACACATGCCACAATAAATGCAACGCAGTTCGTCGATCACAAACGAGGCCGGGTACTTATCGCGATCGTTCCAATTCGGATCGTCTTTCGAAGTTCCGGTGGCTTCGATCGTTATGCAATTGGCCGGACATGCGGTCTGACATAAGAAGCAAGCCACGCACTTGACTCGCCCTTTTTCATCTCGGTTTAGTCGATGCACACCGCGATAGTTCGGCGGAATTTCGGGTTCCACTTCGGGATACTGGCGCGTCATCGACTTGCCGGCCAACAAATGTTTGACCGTGGTACTAATACCCTGCGCAATGGCGGGCAAGTAGAGCGCTTCCATGAACCCGATCTTGGGAGGTTCGACCCAGCGTACGTTCTTGGTGCGTTTGGTAGTTTCGGTCGTTTCGCTCATGACATCAACATTTATATGTGTAGTTGCAATTTCGCGTCTTATTGTCCAGCCCAGTCACCTGCGGTGCGAGGCACTTCGATCAACCCGCAGCCAAGTGTGGGCGTCCCGACTTCGTGGTCATACGGCGCCTGCTCCAGCGCCTGCCCGGGCCGCTGCCAAAGCTCGGCTGCGCTCGGTGACTGCCTTGGCATTCCAACCAGCCGCAGCCAGCAAAAATGCAATGGTCATTGGAGCTAAGAGCCAGCGAGGCATATCCAGCGACAGCACGGTAATAACTGCTGCCAAGTTTAAAACACCTAGTGGAATCATGCCGCGCCAAGCTAGGCCCATCAGTTGGTCAAAGCGGAAACGCGGGAGTGTCCAGCGAAGTTGAATGATGACGGCGACCACGCAGCCAACTTTCGCCAGCAGCACTGCCCAGCGCAGAAGATAACCGCCGATCGTTCCGTCGACTGGACCGGTCAAGCCTGGGAAGTGCCAACCGCCAAAGAACAGCAGCACAGTCAAGAAGCTGACCGTCACCAGATGCGTGTACTCGGCCAAGAAGAACAGTACGAACTTAATGCCGCTGTACTCAGTATGGAAACCACCCACCAGTTCTTGTTCGCATTCGGGCAAGTCAAACGGCAAGCGATTCGTCTCGGCCAAGGCGGCGGTGAAGAACAGTAAAGCCGCCAAGGGTTGCCACCAGACGTTCCAGTAAATCAGTCCTGGGCCTTGCGAGGCCACCAGTTCTTCGATGTTCAGAGAACCAGCAATCATCACGATGCCCAAAATCGACAAGCCCAATGGGATCTAGTAAAGGATGAACTGAGCACAGGAACGAATAGCACCAAACAGACTGTATTTATTATTGGATGCCCAACCACCTAAGATGATGCCGTAGGCAGATAGGCTGGAGATAGCCAGCAGGAACAACAAACCAATATCTACACCCGGTGCGATGATCGCACGAAACCCAGAGTGATCGTTCGGATCAGCGGGCCCGAAGGGTACCACGGCGATGGACAACATAGCGCACATCAGGCCGATGGTCGGGGCAAAGAAGTAGACCACACCGTTGACGTGCCCGGGAATGATCTGCTCTTTGAGGAAGATCTTGATGCCGTCAGCAATTGCTTGGAACAGGCCCAAAGGTCCAACGCGGTTGGGACCCACGCGATCTTGAATCCAAGCCGCAATCTTGCGTTCCACGAACGTCATGTACAGCCCGACGATCGGTACCACGGCCAGCACGATGCCGATCGCTACCGATAAAGGCCACAGGTTTTGCCACTCGAACATTGCGTTAAACCGTTGCAGGTTGAGGTTGTTTGGTAATGAACGTGCCTAGTGGTCCCAATTCACCACTTCCCAAGGCGGACAGCGAAAAGATCTCCGTAGCCATTTCGCGTCGGATGGCTGCTGAGTTGAACACGCCTTTGCGACCGGCCAACTCGAACAGCAACCGACCATCGGCTCGACATTCACCCAGTGGACGAATGGCTGCTCGAATTAACTGCGCTAAACCAGCCTGATTGATGAACGTGCCTTCTCGTTCGGCAAAGCTACTGCTGGCCAGCAAAATGGTCGCTGCTTCGGTTAGTGGCGAACGCAATAGATCTTGCACGATCAAGGTTGGCAACTTGCTCAGCGCGGTCATGGCCTGCTGGTCGTAACCCGTCTCTGGGTAAGTGTAGCCACCGACCACATAAGCGCCCGTGACATCCCCGCGCTCGACGCGTTCGAGCACCTTGTCGAACGAAATCAATTCGCCTTGGAAGTGTTTGAGCACCATCTCCACGCCGCGACGATTTGGACATTTCTCGGCGGCGATGGTGAACTTGGTGGCTTCGAGTGCCGGGGCTTCGCCTCGATGATTCTTGGGGTACCGATCATCTTCGCCGATCACCGGAACTGGTCCTAAAGCCAAGGTTGGCTTAACGGAGCCGCTCCTCAGGAACTTGGCCAGCATGTAGGCTTCTTCGATGGTCATCATCGGCGAAAAAATGGCGACGAACTTGTGGCCATCTTTGCCCATGGCTTGGACGATCGCTGTGCGCGTGGCTTCCAAGGCGGCTGGCCAAGGATCGAGCGTCGCCAAGTCTGTGGGCATATCAACCGGTAACGCGGCGGAGAGGGCCGTCGGCGCATGACCGTTGCCGTTACCGTTAGCGGCGTGCGCATGCTCATTCGCAGAGGCAGGTGCGTGGCTCAGTCGCCCCAGTCGCGGCGCGAGCAGTCGTGCATCGCGGTGGATATACTTCCAGCCGAATCGACCTTCATCGCACATGAACGAGCCTTGAGCTTGATCGTTCTCGCGTGGTCGCAAGCGGTAGAGTTTGTTTTCATTTTGATCGACGTGTACGCTGCAGCCGGTGCTGCATAGATTGCAAACGCTGTCCTGGCTCTTGAGCCACCAGACACGCTTCTTGTAGAGAAAGTCTTTGCTGCACAGTGCGCCCACGGGGCACAGGTCGACGACGTTACCGGCCAGTTTGTTGTTGCAGGGTTGGTCAGGAAAGACTTCGATTTCTTCTACGCTACCGCGGCTGATCACATGCAACTCGCTGGTACCGCTGATCTCGCGTGTAAAACGCACGCAGCGGGTACACATGACGCAGCGATCGGTAAACAGAGCGATCTGCTCGCCAATGTGATACTTGTCTTCGCGCTGGACCTTGGGTTCTTGCAAGCGACTGTGGGCGTTGCCGAACTTGAACGTGTAGTCTTGCAGGTAGCACTCGCCGGCTTGATCGCAGATCGAACAGTCCAGCGGATGGTTCAGCAGCAGATACTCGAGCGTTTGCGCCTGTGAGGCTTTGACCTTATCGCTATCGGTACGAATGACCGTGCCCGGTTTGGCCAGTGTCTGGCAACCAGGAATCAAGCGTGGTTGCATTACCACGGTACCGTCGGGCTTCTTTTCACCGACCTCGACCAGGCACATACGACAACTGGCCACGACCGACAGATCGGGGTGCCAGCAATAGTGTGGTATCTCCACACCTGCCTTGCGCGCGGCCAGGATCAAATTATCCTGCGGGCCACATTCGATTTCTACATCGTTGACGAATACTGTTCCCACGTGTTGGGGTCTCCATGGTGGGTCCCACTTGCCGGGTGAAACCCTGTGTCGTAAATCGCATGCTCAGGCGTGCGATTATTGGTGTCATTTATTGGACTGTTTCAAACAGGTATGGCTTCAAACAGGGACTGCTTCAATGCGCCGCGGCCACTTCGCGCATTTGGGTTTTGCGTCCGCTCTTGATGTACTCTTCGAACTCGGGGCGAAACTTCTTCAGCGCATTCTTGATCGGCCAGGCAGCACCATCGGCCAGGCCGCAAATGGTTGTACCGGGCATGATGCCAATGGTGTTGCTGATATCGGTCAATGTATCGAGGTCTTTGAGCGTGCCCTGCCCTTGCCGGATACGGGCCAGGATTTTGGTCGACCAGGCCGTGCCTTCGCGACACGGTGTGCATTGTCCGCAGGATTCGTGCGCGAAAAAGCGGCAAGTGTTATAGAGCACATCGACCATACTGGTCTGGTCGTCAATCACAATCACAGCCGCGGTGCACAAACCCAAGCAACCGACTTTACCGGGACCATTAAAATCCAGAGGTGTATCCAGTTCGGCAGCCGACAGAAAGCCCATGCTGATACCGCCCGGTACCACGGCTTTCGCTTGACGACCTTTCCAAACGCCACCGGCATGTTTGTCGATCAACTCGCGGGCGGTGATGCCCAGCGGTAATTCAACCAGACCGGGTTTATTGACATGGCCGCTGATGCAGTAAAGCTTCGGTCCGTAGCTGCCACCATCGCGAGGATTGTTCGGATCTTTGGGAACACCAATCGACAGGAACCAATCAGCACCCCGATCAAGAATCTGGGTAACGCAAGCCATGGTCTCGACGTTGTTGACAACGGTTGGTCGTCGGAAGGCACCCTCGATGTCAGGGAATGGAGGCTTGATGCGCGGCCAGGCACGCTTGCCTTCCAGGCTTTCGATCAAGCCAGTTTCTTCGCCGCAAATATAGGCACACGCACCGCGATGGAGATGCACGTCCAGGCTATAGTTCGAGCCGAGAATGTTTTTGCCCAACAGGTTGTTGGCGTACATCTCGTCGATAGCTTTTTTCAACGTCCGGTAGCAACGACCATATTCGTAACGCAGATAGAAGTAAGCCGTGGTGCTCTTGGTGGCATAGCCGGTGATGACGATGCCTTCCAGAACTTGATGCGGATCACATTCGATCAGTTCGCGGTTATTGAATGTGCCTGGTTCGCTTTCGTCGCCATTGATACACAAGTAGACCGGGCCTTGGATATCCTTGGGCAGGAACGTCCATTTCGTGCCCGTTGAGAAACCAGCGCCGCCGCGGCCACGCAGGCCACTCTTGATTACCGTGTCGATGACTTGTTTGGGTTCCATGGCTAGCGCCTTGCGCAGGCCTTCATAGCCACCAGTGGCTTGGTAGGTCTTTAGGCTTTGACCATCGGGCATACCGCGACGGGCCAGCAGAACCGGTTCAAATGGTGCGCTCATCAACGTCCCTCCGCCAGTGCGACAACTTCATCAGCCGTCACGTTCAATTGCAATTCGTCATCGATCAAGATACAGGGGGCACCGTCGCAGGCACCTAAGCATTCAGCCAGTTCAATAGTGGCGGTGCCATCGGCCGTGTTGTCACCGGGTTGAACATGCAACCGATCGCAAACTTCGGCCAGTAGTTCATCCCCGCCACGCAGGGCGCATGCCAGTGACCGACAGACCCAGATGCGGCGTTTGCCGAGCGGGTGTTTCTCATCTTTGAAGAAACCGTAGAAGCTGAGCGTGTCCACGATTTGAGCCGGTGCTAGTTCGAGCATTTCGGCGATTTCAACAATAGCGGCGCGCGAGACGCAACCTTGTTCTTGCTGCACGATATGCAAGGCTGGCAGAGTAACCGCTTGCTTGTTCGGGTAGCGTGAAAAGTGATCGCGAATTTGCTGCTTCGCGCTTTCGGAAAGTGCGCTCATCGATCTAACTCCGCCGCAATAATGTTCAGACTTCCAAGGACCGCCACCACATCGCTCAACATGCAACCACGGATCAACCGTGGGAAGATGGCGAAGTGGATCAGCGATGGTGGTCGAGTTCGGGCACGATACGCGCGGAACGTACCGTCGGAAACGATGTAGAAACCAAGTTCGCCGTTGGGTGATTCGGTGGCCGCGTACAGGCTCTCTTTGGGTGGCTGCAACTGCCGATTGGGCATGATCGATTCAAAATGGTGAATCAACCCTTCGATGCTCGTGTAAACTTCCCGCTTCTCCGGCATCGCCTCTTTACCTGTGCCTTCGGCATAGATCGGGCCGCCTGGCAGTTTGTCCAACGCCTGCTTGATGATCTTGATGCTCTCGACCATTTCCAAGACGCGGACTTGGAAGCGAGCAAAGCAATCACCAGCGGCGGCGCAGATGACATCAAAATCAAAATCGTTATACGACAGGTAGGGCTCGTCGCGGCGCAAGTCACGCGGTACGCCGCTGGCCCGCGCTACCGGTCCGGTACAACCTGTGTTGATGGCATCTTCGCGACTGAGAATGCCGACGCCTTGCGTACGCTCGATGAAGATCCGATTCTTCATCAGCAAACTTTTGACGTCGCCCATCGTGTTGGGAAACTTGGTGATGAACTGGCGAACCTTGGCCAACCAATCGTCGGTCACATCGTACAGCAGTCCACCGACGCGGGTGAAACTGGTGTGGAATCGCTGGCCAGAAGCCTCCTCGCACAATTCGTAGATGAACTCGCGTTCGTTGAACATGTACATGAAAGCCGAGATGCCGCCCAAGTCCAGCACGCAGGCGCCCAAGCACAGCAAGTGGTCATGGATCCGCATCAATTCGGCCAGGATCACGCGCAGATATTTGCACCGCGGAGTGAGTTCAATATCCAATAGTTTTTCGCACGCATGATGCCAGGCAATTTCGTTGGCCAGCGGCGAAATGTAATTCATGCGATCGACGATGGTCACATACTGGTTGAAGTCCAGGACTTCCCCCAGCTTCTCAAAGCCGCTGTGCAGAAAGCCGATGTCAGGTTCGGCTTGGATCACCGTTTCGCCGTCGAGCGTCAGCACCAGTCGCAAAGTGGTGTGGGTAGCCGGGTGCTGAGGGCCAAAGTTCAGCGTCCACAGCCCTTCGCGCTGCGATACATCTTCACCCGAGGCGTCTAACAATTCCAATGGCATAGTGGCTTAGCTCTCCGACCGGGTAATAACCGGGAAATTATGACGCTCACCGCGGCCTTTTACTGGATAATCCTTCCGCAAAGGAAAGGCTGCGAATTCTTGCGGCAACAGCAAGCGTTTAAAGTTCGGATGTCCTGCGAAGTGGATGCCGTACATGTCATATGTCTCGCGCTCGATCCAGTCAGCCGAATTCCACAGACTGTATACGCTGGTCAGCGTCGGCTTGGGATCGTTGACATGCGTGTTGATTTCCAGACGCTCGCTGGTCTCCGTGTTCAACAACAAGTAGACCACTCGAAAACGATCGGTGGCACCTTCGTATTCCAGCAAGTCGACAGCAGTGATGTCGACCAACATGTCCATGCCCGCTCCAACTTTGACTTTCTCCAAAACTGCAAAGACACTTTCAGCCGGCACAACCAAACGCAGTGTGCCACGAAACTCTGACCATTGCAGTTCATAAGCAAACCGCTGGAGCAACGCAGCCAATCGGCTTTGCTGCTGGGCGCACTGCGGAAATGATGGGGTAGTCATAGGTTGAGGTTGAGGCTAAGGAATATAAAGGAGTAAGAGCGGAAGCTAGTGCTTGGGATCGTATTTGATGTTGTACAGGCCGAGCGATTCACGTTGACGCATACGCACCAGTTCATCGTCCTCAAATCGCGAAGGACCTTCGGGTTCTGAGCGGCTGTAGAACTCGTTGGCCGTCAGCGTACCGGTGTTCATAATTTTTTCCTGCAAATCCAGGATGGCGCGAATCAATTGCTCGGGTCGCGGCGGACAGCCCGGAATGTAGACGTCCACTGGGATGAAGCGATCGATGCCTTGTACAACAGCATAGGTATCGAACACACCACCGCTGCAGGCGCATGCGCCCATCG
>JADLDX010000134.1 GCA_020846515.1 Pirellulaceae bacterium | reverse complement strand
GACCCCGGACTGGAACGGCGATTTGAAACCGGGGCCGCTCGAGGCGGGTTTCGACTACTACTTCGGCATTCCCATCGTGAATAGCCACCCGCCGTTTGTGTTCGTAGAAAATCATCGCGTGGTCGGCCTTGATCCGGCGGACCCGTTCGTATTCGGCGAGTCAGCGAAGGGGAGAATTTACACGCAGGATTTTCCGGAGAAAAAGAACATTAAAGCTGTTGGCGGCGCGCGGCGGGCGCATGAGTTGTATCGCGATGAGCAAGTCGGCACGACGCTCACGGCGAAGTCCGTCGCATGGCTCAAACAGAAGCGCGACAAGCCTTTCTTCCTCTACTTCGCGCCAGGTAACATTCATCACCCCTTCACCCCGCACCCGCGCTTCAAGGGGACAAGCCAGTGCGGTCTCTACGGCGACTTCATCCACGAACTCGACTGGATGGTCGGCGAGGTGCTGCGTGCCGTGGACGAGCTTAGTGCCACACAAAACACACTCGTCTTTTTTACCAGTGACAACGGCGGCATGCTCAACGACAGCGGACGCGCCGCGTGGACCGCCGGCCACCGGCTGAACGGCGACCTACTTGGGTTCAAGTTCGGCGCATGGGAGGGTGGGCATCGAGTTCCATTCATCGCGAAGTGGCCGGGGAAAATTCCCGCCGGTTCTAACTCAACGCAGTTGATCGCGAACGTAGACTTGCTCAGCACGCTCGCCGCGCTGCTTGAGGTCAAGCTCCCCGACGGCAGCGGACGCGATTCGCTGGATGTGCTGCCCGCGATCATTGACGATCCGGTCAAACCGATGCGCCATTCGGTCGTCCTTCAGCCACACATGCGACCCAACCTCACGCTACGCTCCGGCCCATGGGTCTTCATCGGTGCCCAAGGCTCGGGCGGCTTTGGCAACGGTCTCGGTGAAATCGCATTCACCGGCCAGGTCACGAGTGACGTGGATCGTCAAGGCAAAATCCGTCCCGAGGCGCCGCGTGAACAGCTCTTCCAACTCGAAACCGACCCACAGCAGCAGCGCAATGTGGTTCGCGAGCACCCCCAGGTGGCCGCACAGTTGAAAGCTCAGTTGGATGCGTTCCGGGCCGAGGCACCCACTTCGCCAACGACACCGAGAGCCGTCAAGAAATCCTCCAAAGAGAAATAACCATGGAGAATCAATTCGGAAACATCCTCACCGTCCTACTGCTCGCGCCGCTGGCTGCGCTGCAGGCTGCTGACGCTCCGCAGACTAAGCCCAACATTATCATCCACTTTATCGACGACCTCGGCTATGGCGATATCGCGCCCTTCGGCGCGGTGAAGCAGAAGACGCCGCACCTTGACCGCATGGCGTTGGAGGGGATGAAGCTCACGTCTTTCTACGCCGCGCCGGTATGCAGCGTGTCGCGAGCGCAGATCATGACCGGGTGCTATGGCGCACGCGTTTCCGTGCCTGCGGTGTACCCGCCGGCCGCAAAGAGCGGGCTGCATCCGCAGGAGCACACCATCGCCGACCGCTTGCGGCCGCTCGGCTACGCCACCCAATGCATCGGCAAGTGGCACCTCGGCGACCAACCGGCGTTCTTGCCAACGAAGCAGGGCTTTGATCACTACTTCGGCATTCCGTATTCCAATGATATGCTCAAAACCTCCAGCGTGGACGGCCGCCGCGTGGTGCCGCTTGTGCGGGATGAAAAAGTCGAGCGTTTGCTCGACGAGGCGGACCAGGACCGCATCGAGGAATTTTGCACCGATGAGGCCGTGAAGTTCATCCGCGGTAGCAAAGACAAGCCTTTCTTCCTCTACTTCCCGCACACCGCCGTGCACACGCCCATCCATCCCGGCAAGTCCTTCCAGGGCAGCTCACAAAATGGCCGCTTTGGCGACTGGGTGCAGGAAGTCGATGCCAGCGTCGGTCGCGTGTTCGACACGCTGCGTGAGCTGCAACTCGACCAGAACACGCTCGTCCTTTTCACCAGCGACAACGGCCCTTGGCTTATCAAAGGCCCCGATGGCGGCAGCGCGGGTCCTTTGCGCGGCGGCAAAGGCAGCACTTGGGAAGGCGGCGTGCGCGTCCCCACACTCGCGTGGTGGCCTGGCAAGATCGCGCCCGGCAGCGTGTGTGATGCTGTCGTCGGCACCATCGACGTGCTGCCCACCTGCCTGAAAATTGCTGGAGCCGACGTGCCCGCAGAGCCCGTGCTCGATGGTCGCGACCTCTCCCCGCTGCTCTTTGGCCAGAGCAGCGATTCGCCGCGCGAGGCGCACTACTACTTTACGGGTTACCACCTCCAGGCCGTGCGCCAGGGCCCTTGGAAGCTCGCCTTGTCCACGCAGCCCGAAACCATGGGCAAAGAAGCCGCCAGCGATGCCAAAACGAACCCGCGTCTCTACAACCTCGATCAAGAAATCGGCGAACGCACCAACCTCGCCGCCCAGCATCCCGACATCGTCGCCAAACTCACCGCACTCGCCGACGCCATGACCGCCGAGATCGGCGGTAACGCCCCCCAATCCCGCCGCCCCGCTGGAGAAGTCGAAAATCCCGTCACGCTTTATCCCACAAGCGACAAACCCAAGCCGCGCCCTGCTTCCAAGGCAAAGGGCAAAGCCAAGCCCACCGACCTCTCCAATCTCCAACCCGGCGACATCATCGACGCCGAAAACGCTTCGCAAATCGCCGACACGCCCTTCACCCTCACTTGCGAGCTCACGACCGCGCAGCACGATGCCATACTCATTGCCCACGGCGGTGCCAGCACCGGCTATGCGCTCCACCTCAGCGGCGGCAAGCTCATCTGGGCCATCCGCCACGGCAAAACCCTCACCACCGCCCAGACGGACTACCCCGCCAACAACCAACCGCATCGCATCACCGCCACGCTCAGCCCAAAAGGTCAGCTCATCCTCCAACTTGATCAAAACGACCCCGTCACCGCGACCAGTCCCGGCCTAATCCGCACCCAGCCCAAAGAAGACTTTTGCCTCGGCCACGACAACAAAGCCCCGGTAGCCGCTTACACCGCGAAGGGGAAGTTTGAGGGAAAGATTACCAATCTTGCCATTCGCTGAGCTATGTCCGGCTTCGGCAACTCATACGTTTCAAACGTCTTACTTGATCACCGCGGAGAGACGCTCTCCGGGGTGGCGACGACCGCGAACTATCGCACTCTTTGATTGATAAGTGGTTGCATATTACAACGCCGATTGCTACCGACCCACAACCTATTGATTATAAATTGAAGACAGGCTACCCCTATCCCACCAATCCACAGCATGACAGGCTGCAAGCCTATCCCACAAATGAAGACGTTGATCAGCTGTTTTGCATTCATTCTGATCACTTGGGCTGCAACGGACGCTAACTGCGCCGAGCCAATGCGACTAGCCGCAACTGTCCCCAACATTATTCTGTTCTTATTCGACGACTTGGGCTGGAAGGATTTGGGTTGCCAAAGCAGTACTTACTATCAAACGCCGCACATCAATGCGCTGGCCCGACAAGGAGCACGCTTTACTAACGGTTACTCCGCCTGCGCCGTTTTGCTATTGCAGACTGGCGAGAGGTTCTCTTTCGCGATGCGTCGATCGCCAAGTTCGGTAACCGGACGAGACGCCTGATCTTAGGTATAATGCCGCGGAACGCAAAGAGAACAGTCGTAAATAGCGAAAGTTGCCAAGCCTCTTGGCTGTGGGCAAACTCCATCGCCACACAACTTGAAGAGTTCGAAGCTTTGGCGAGTTTCGCCATTGAAATGGTAATCGCATTGCAATCAAACTTCATTAAGGCGCCATTCGATGATTCTTCGACATATGAGTTTGCTCTTGATCGCCCTGTCGCTTTTGCCGCTAGCTGCGCTCGCTGCCGCTGAACCGGTGAAGCCGCCAACAAAGCCCACTGTCCTGTTCATCATTGCCGACGATGCGTCGCGCCATTTTGGCGAAGCTTATGGCTGCAAGTGGGTGAAGACGCCTAACATTGATCGGCTGGCGAGGCAAGGTTTGGTTTTCGATAACGCCTACACGCCAACCTCGAAGTGTGCGCCGTCGAGAGCCGCGATCCTCACGGGTCGCAATCCTTGGCAACTTGAGGATGCTGCGAATCATCAGCCCTATTTTCCTGCCAAGTTCATGGCCTTCAGCGAGGCGCTCGCCAAGGCGGGGATCCAAACGGGCGGTGCTGGCAAAACCTGGGGACCCGGCGATGCGAAATTGGCCGACGGCAGCCCACGCAACTTCGCGCTCGTCGGCGGTGGCGCGAAGAACGCCAGCGACCCCGGCGCCGGGCTCACCGCATTTCTGAAGAGGCGAACGCCTGGCGCGCCGTTCTTCTACTGGTTCGGCAGTACTTATCCCCATCGCGCTTATGAGAGAGACTCCGGCATCGCGGCAGGCAAGAAGCCGACTGACATCGACCGAGTGCCTGCCTACTGGCCAGATAATGATCTCATCCGTCGCGATATGCTCGACTATGCAATCGAAGTGGAAGCTTACGACACTCAAGTTGGTTCGTTGGTCGCCGCGCTCGAAGCCAGCGGCGAGGCGCAGAACACGTTGATCATCGTCACGTCGGATCACGGCATGCCGTTCCCGCGAGTGAAAGGTCATACGTATGACGACGCGCATCATATCCCGTTCATTGCAGCTTGGCCTGCGGGCATTGCGAAGCCTAGTCGGCACGTCCCAGAATTCATCAGCTTCATCGACCTCGCGCCGACGTTCCTCGAATTGTTCGGAGTGGATGGCGCGGCGCAGGGCATGTCGCCCATCACTGGTCGCAGCTTAACCGATGTGCTGCGCAACGACGTGAAAGTCGAACGCAGCACGGTCATTGTTGGCCGCGAGCGGAACGACGTACTGGCTCGGCCTGGCTCTCCTGCCGGCCTCGGCTATCCAGTGCGTGCCATTCGCAGCGGCAATTTGTTTTACGTCCACAACTTCAAGCCCGACCGCTGGCCTTGCGGCGACCTAGATCTCGGTTTGAAGGACACCGACGCCAGCCCCAGCAAAACGCTCGCGATGGACAGTGGCGAGAAAGATCCCTTCTGGCAGCACTCGTTTGGCAAACGCCCGGCCGAGCAATTGTTCGACCTCGCCCGCGATCCCGACTGTGTGACAAACCTCGCGAGCACCCCCGATTTCGCCCGAAACGTCGTCGCCTTGCGCCAAAAACTCATGAGCGAACTCAAGACGCAGAATGACCCGCGCGCCCTCGACCTGGGCGATGTCTTCGATCAATACAAATCACCGCGCACCAAGACCGCCGCCGCAGCACTTGAAAAAACGAAGAACAAGAAATCGGCGCCATGAAACGTATGGTGCGTGCCTTCCATCAGTCTAGACTCAACTGCGCTGAGTGTCCTCACGCCGCAGCCTAAGCCAACCTCGGATGTGGGTTCCCGCACGTCTCTAGTCAATTAACCACTAAGGAATTCTCATGCTACCTCTCGCACGCTCGTTCTTCATCGCGGCCTGCATGACCATTCTGAGCACCGAATGTTATGCCCAAGTGATCGTCGACACTTGGCGATACACGCTTCGCAAGCCCGTCGACGGCTGGCGAGCGCCGGGCTTTGATGATGCTGAGTGGACGGAAGGCAACGGCGGCTTTGGCACCAGCGATACGCCAGGAGCTCGTGTGGGAACAACCTGGTCGACAAACAGTATTTGGATGCGCAAGTCATTTACGCTGGATTCTGTGCCAGCCAACCCCGTGTTGTGGATGCACCATGATGAAGATGCGGAAGTGTTTATCAACGGCAAAATGGTGGCGAACGTCAAAGGTTTCACCAATAAGTATGAAGCTGTGCCGATTGCCGCCGACAAACGCTCGGCCTTGAAAGTTGGCGACAACGTAATGGCGGTGCATTGCAGCCAGACCAACGGCGGGCAGTTCATTGACGTGCATCTGGTCGATGGCGACAAAGTGCCTGAGTTGCCGAAGGTAAAGCGTTCGACGAAGCCGTTTCAATCGGAGCTGGTCACGCAATGGGGCGAGAAAGTGACTGCTGAAAATGCGTGGACCGAATACCCGCGGCCGCAGATGCAACGCGACAATTGGATGAATCTGAACGGACATTGGGATTACTCCATCACTCCCATTGCTCAAACGGAAACGCCGACTCAGTGGAAGGGCAAGATTCTGGTGCCATATTGTCTGGAATCAAAGCTTGGCGGCGTGCAGTACTTGCTGGATGGTAGCGAAGCACTCTGGTATCGCCGCAGTTTCAAATCGATCGCTAGTCCCGCGAAACGAATACTGTTGAATTTCGAAGCCGTCGATTATCGCTGTGAAGTGTTCGTCAACGGGAAGAGCGTGGGCGCGCATGTTGGTGGGAATACACCATTTTCGTTCGATATCACAGGCGCAATTCACGATGGCGACAATGAGTTGATCGTGCGCGTCGAAGATGCAACTGAAGATTGGCAACTTCGCGGCAAACAAGTGATCAATGCTCGCGGCATTTGGTATACCCAGGTGTCTGGGATTTGGCAAACCGTTTGGCTGGAAGAAGTCTCCTCCAGCCATCTCAACGACTTGAAAATCAGTACCGACGCGAGCAATGAAACAATCACTGTTCGACCGATCGTTGAAGGGGGCGGTCAAGTACGTATCGTCGTGAAAGACGGCGAGACAGTTATTGCTCAAGCAACCGGCACCAATGACGCTGTGACGCTCAAAGTTGCTAATGCAAAGCTCTGGTCGCCTGCGTCTCCCCATCTGTACAACATCGAAGTAGGGCTACTGGATGCAAGCGGGAGCGTACTCGACCAAGTCAAATCGTACGCAGGCATTCGCACTGTTGGAAAAGTCAAAGACGCCGACGGACACTGGCGATTCACGCTCAATGGCCAAGTAGTCTTTCATTGGGGACCGCTCGATCAAGGCTGGTGGCCGGATGGTTTACTGACGCCGCCATCTGATGAAGCGATGTTGTTCGACATCGAGTGGCTGAAGTCGGCGGGCTTCAACATGATTCGGAAACACATTAAGGTCGAACCGCGTCGATATTATTACCACTGTGATCGACTGGGCATGATGGTCTGGCAGGATCAAGTCAGCGGCGGAACGGGACGCAACCAGGGCTGGCCCGAGTGGACTAGATTGACCCCTGAGCCGGTCGACGCCAAGTGGCCACCCGAGCAACACATCCAGTTCATGTCAGAGCTGGAAGCGATGATTGACTCGCTGGAGAATCATCCTTCGATCATGTGTTGGGTTCCATTCAATGAAGCCTGGGGACAACATCAAACGGTGGAAGTCGGCCAGTGGACTTCGAAGCGCGACCCAAGCCGACTGGTCAACATCGCCAGCGGCGGCAACTTCTGGCCCGCCGGTGACATTGTGGACGAGCATCGTTATCCGCATCCTGGCTTTCCGTTTGAACTCGACATCAACGGTCGCTTCGACAACTTCATCAAAGTCATGGGCGAGTTCGGCGGACATGGCTTTCCGGTGAAAGATCATTTATGGGACGCCAATCGTCGCAATTGGGGATATGGCGACATCCCCAAAACGGAGGCCGAGTACAAAGAACGTTACGTGACTTCGATCAACATGCTGAACGAATTACGAGGTAAAGGCATCGCCGCCGGCGTCTACACACAGACCACGGATGTCGAAGGCGAGATCAACGGACTGATGACCTACGATCGCAAGGTGTTCAAGATACCAGCACAGGAGTTAGCGAAGCTGCATGAGAAGCTATTTCAGAACGCACCAAAGGTTGAGTCTGCGGCAAAAGCAGGCAAAGCGGATCAGTTCTCGCGTGAGGCGTTTGAGCAAATCAAATCCGGGCCCACGAGTATCAGCTATATTTCGAAGTACTGAACGGATCTGGGATTTCTTAGGAAGACACCATATGTCAACAGTCCCCAAACATTCCATAACCGCTGAAGAATACTTGCACCGAGAGAGGAAAGCCGAGTTTCGGTCAGAGTTTTTTCGCGGCGAGATGTTCGCCATGGCGGGCGCGTCGGCCAATCACAACTTGATCGTTCTCAATGCGGGTTCCAGTCTTCGTGAGCAACTTAAAAAAAAGCCGTGCCGAGTTTACCCCAGCGACTTGAAGCTGCGGATTGAAGCAACTGGGTTGTACACTTACCCGGATCTGTCGGTAGTTTGCGGCGAGCCTCAGCTCGAATCCGCCTGTGGCGACGTTCTGCTGAACCCTGTGGTGCTCGTCGAAGTCCTGTCGGATTCCAGTGAGGCATACGATCGAGGAAAGAAGTTCGAACATTACCGAACCATCCCAAGCTTGAAACATTACGTTTTGATTGCCCAAGATCGACACTCGATCGATTGCTTTACGCGTTCCACCAACGGCAGTTGGAATTTGACGAGTTGCCAAGGACTAGAAGGGAAGATCAATTTGGACGCGCTAGGTAGCGAACTGGTCGGAGCCGACGTCTATGACAAGGTCGTCTTTGCAAGTTAGAAAAGCCGCGCTCATTGCTACTATGGGGCACCAGTGGTTGCGGCCACTCAATCGCCGTTGACAGTTGCAATTACAGCGAAGTTCTCTTGTGAGGCACACCGTAAATCGCGACTGATTGGCCATGTCGATCTGTTATGTTCATGGCACCTCCGGTTAGCACGAGTGAACGACCCAATCGGCATGGATGGTCTGACAGTAGGGAAACGTGTCTCCGCAGGAGCGTCGACCTCCCGGAGGCCGTAAATCGCGGCGACACATTTTTTGACCGTACTTACCGAGCCGACGCGAGGAAGTTTTGAAAATAGTATCAACCATGCAAACCTTGATTAGACTGCTGGTAGTCCTTGTTTTTGGCTCGCAAGTTGTTGCGGCTAATCCTCAAGACAAAACCACACAGCCCAATGTCCTCTTCATTGCAGTGGACGATCTGAACGACTGGATTGGCTGCATGGGGGGACATCCACAGACGATTACTCCCAATCTCGATCGGTTGGCTGCAAGTGGCGTCTTGTTTACCAACGCCCATTGTCCTGCACCTGCATGCAACCCGTCACGTTCAGCCATCTTTACTGGGCGTGCACCGAATCGATCTGGATTGTACGACAATCGACAGCAGATGCGCGAAGTGATGCCCACGGAGACAATCCTGCCTCAGTACTTCCGTCAGCATGGTTACTACTCCGCAGGCTCGGGCAAACTGTTGCACTACTTCATCGACGCCAAGTCATGGGACAAGTATTTTCCCAAAGCTGAATCGGAGAACCCATTCCCCGAGACGTACTATCCCAAGAAACGCCCCGTCAGTTTGGAACGTGGCGGCCCTTGGCAGTACGTCGAAACGGATTGGGCCGCTCTCGATGTCACAGACGAAGAGTTCGGCGGAGATTGGTCGGTAAGCAAGTGGATTGGCGAACAACTGAGCAAGCAACATGACAAACCATTCTTTCTTGGCTGCGGCCTCTATCGTCCGCATGAGCCTTGGTTCGTTCCTAGAAAGTATTTCGAACCTTTCCCGCTCGAATCAATTCAGCTACCGCTGGGTTATCGAGAGAACGATCTAGATGACGTTCCCGAAACGGGCCAGAAAGCAGCTCGGAACAAGTACTTTGCCCACATTCAGCAGCAGGGGCAATGGAAGCAAGCTATACAAGGTTATCTCGCCTCGATTCACTTTGCCGACGCGATGCTAGGTCGAGTACTCGACGCTCTTGAGTCCGGCCCCAACGCGCATAACACGATTGTCGTACTATGGTCCGATCACGGTTGGCAGCTAGGTGAGAAAGAGCACTGGCAAAAGTTTACGCCGGGGCGAGCCGTGACGCGAGTTCCTCTCATGGTTCGCGTTCCAAGCGGTGCTAGCGCTGCACTACCAACAGGCACGCGAGCAGGAGCGATCTGTGACGCACCAGTGAATCTACTCAGCCTGTTTCCAACGCTTCTGGACCTATGCAAGCTTCCAAATAATCCCAACCACGATGGTCCAAGCCTACTGCCGTTGCTTAACAATCCGATTTCAACCGATTGGAATCACGATTCGGTTACCTACTTGGCTCAGCCAGGCACCTATGCCATCAGTGGGCGATCACAGCGATACATTCACTATGCCGATGGCAGCGAAGAGTTATACGACATCAGCCAAGATCCTTACGAGTGGACCAATCTTGCTAAGTTACCGCAGTCTCAGGAAAAGTTAGCCGCGTTTCGAAAGGCTGCACCTAAGGACTTTGCACAGCGAGTCGAGCCGTCGATCGATTCGCTGGCCAAACTAACTTGGCAACCTGCAGCCGACGGAGTTGCTCCTGCGTCCAAACCTGATGGCAATCCGTTTCCAGTTCACTTTATCAACAAACAGCGACAGGCGGTCGAGCTGTTTTGGATGAGTCCCGACGGGCAAGCCAAGTCTTACGGCTGGATTGCCTCTGGGCAGGCCAAGACTCAGCAAACACGTCCCGGAGCGGTCTGGTCAGTCGGCAAGGTTGGCTCGGACCAAAAGCTCGGCCATTTCGTTATCGGTGATCGAACCGCTCAAGCAGTCATCCCCGCAACGCAGCCCAATGTCATTGTGATTCTTACCGATGATCAGGGCTGGAGCGATCTCGGTTGCCAAGGTACGCAGAAGGATGTCCGAACACCACACATCGACGCGTTGGCTGCACGAGGAGTCCGCTGCACGGCAGGTTACGTCACTGCGCCGCAATGTAGTCCTTCGCGAGCTGGTTTGATGACGGGTCGACATCAACAGCGCTTTGGCATAGATACGATCCCCGACATGCCACTGCCCAGCGAGGCGGTCACGATGGCAGAACGGCTACGGCCGCTGGGTTATCGCACTGGTTTCGTCGGCAAGTGGCATTTGGAACCGAACGTCACGTGCGTCGATTGGATAAAGCGGGAGCTGCCCGAGATGGCAGGCAAGCCGCGGGCTCAAGTGCGAATTCCGTGGGACAAGATTCGCCCCTACTCGCCCGCTGCTCAGGGTTTCGACGAGTACTTCTGGGGGGAGCTTCGCAACTACCGAGTCAATTACGAACTCGATGGACACGAAGTGGATCGTGCGGATCTTGCTAAGGATCCCGACGCAAAAGGACCTTTAGCAAGGTCCACAATAAAGATGAAGCCAGTCGAGAATAAAGATTTTCGCATCGATGTTCAAACGCAAGCCGCTGTCAGCTTCATTGAACGCAATCATGCAGTGCCGTTTTATCTCCAACTGAACTATTACGGCCCGCATACTCCGCTGGAAGCGACTCAAAAGTACCTCGATCGCTTTCCCACCGACATGCCGATCCGTCGGCGATATGCTTTGGCAATGATCGCTGCGATTGATGACGGTGTGGGGCGAGTCGTCGAGAAACTGACCGAACATGGATTGCTCGACAACACATTGATCGTGGTGACGAGCGACAATGGAGCACCGCTGAAGATGACGAAACCTGATTCGCCCCTCGATGGAGACGCGGGCGGTTGGGACGGCTCACTGAATGAGCCGTGGGTTGGCGAGAAAGGGATGCTCAGCGAAGGGGGCATTCGAGTGCCGATGGTTTGGAGTCTGCCCAGCCAATTGCCCAGTGGCAAAACCTACGACTGGCCCGTCAGCACGCTGGACATCGCCCCAAGTGTTTTGCAGCTTGCGGGAGGAGATCTTGCCGAAGTGATGCGAGACAATACGCAGAAGTTCGACGGCATCGATTTGATCCCGGCCATGAATGACGTTCAAAACCCGTCCACTCGCAGTCTCTATTTCCGCTTCTGGGATCAAGCCGCGATGCGACAAGGAAAATGGAAGTACATTTACGTCGGTAATGGACGGCGGTATCTGTTTGATCTCGAGAGCGATCAGCATGAACATGAAAATTTGGTCGATAAGCATACTGAGCTCGCCGAGAAGTTGCATCAAGACCTTAGCCAATGGTGCAAGGGGCTCCAACCGACAGGATTGCCCACTGGCGACAAGATGCGCGAACGCAACTGGTACAATTTTTATTTTGATGATATCCCTTCCCAGAAATAGCATTGGCCTGTGAGCCATTTGAAACTGAGAATGAGGTTCGCGGTTAACGTGAACAATGAATGCTCGTAGAATGGCCTTAGAGCCTATCGGGAACAAGGAAAACTTTCATGATGCAAATTCCATGGCTCCTTACTCAAAACCTGTCAGCCATCGTTGTGCTAACTTCGAGCTTAGCGTGGCTGACGCTGGGCGTTGGAGTAACGCATTCGGCTGACAAACTAAACGTACTGTTCATCTTGAGCGACGACATGCGGCCCGAACTTGGTTGCTATGGCGCACCCGTTCAAACACCGAACATCGACAAGCTTGCTGCCGTTTCAACTCGATTTGATCGAGCATACTGCCAATATCCTTTATGCAACCCATCTCGAACGTCGCTGCTGACGGGCCTTCATCCGACGAAATCCGGCGTCTTGGACAATTCCGGAGACTTTCGAAAGCTGATGCCGGATCGTGTCACGCTGCCGCAAATGTTTAAGAACGCGGGTTACACGACAGTGCGACTGGGAAAGGTATTCCACGGTGGTATTGACGACGTCGCATCCTGGAGCGAAGGAGCCGATACGGCCCCGAGAAGAAAGCCGGCTAATAAGAACGGTCAAGGCAGTAATAAGAACCAAGCTCCACGTAACAAAGCCGGGGCTGCTCTCGCAAATGATGATGGCCAGCCGATGACCGATGCCACCGGGGTCGTGACCGATCAGATGCGAAATTCAGATCAAAGAATCCGGTTGGCGGGTAACGGCGAATCTCATGGCGACTATCGAACCGCTGATGCCGCGATGGCCGCCATGGAACGCCTTAAGGACCAGCCGTTCTTTATCACTTGTGGATTCACCAAGCCTCATGCTGCGCCCGCAGCTCCGTCTAAGTTTTACGACCTCTATCCCGCGGAGAAGCAGACGCTGCCAGTTGACTTTGCAGCCTATCCAACACCTCCCAAAGGCTTCCCCGCGGCTGCGCTTACGAAACAGAATATCGACTTGTTTTGGAATCGAGAAGCCAGAGCGGAAGAGGCGCGTCTGATGCTTCAGTCGTATCGCGCTTCGGTCAGTTGGGTTGATTGGAACGTTGGTCGAGTGCTGGAGCAACTCGACAAACTAGGTTTACGCGAAAAGACAATTGTCGTTTTTTGGGGCGACCATGGATACCATCTTGGCGAGATGGGTAAGTGGTCCAAACATGGCAGCCTCTTCGAAACCGGCACGCGTGTTCCAATGATGATCTCTGTGCCTGGTTCTAAGGGGAACGGATCGGTTGTCACGAAGCCTGTTCAGACGCTGGATATCTTCCCCACCTTGGCTTCGTTGTGTGATCTAACGCCACCAGCAGATCTACAGGGACACGATCTCAAGGCGTTGCTTGAGGATCCATCAACGAAGTGGACACATCCAGCATTTTCCGTCGCAGGCAGTGCTGCCAATCTGCATCGTGCGGTTCGGGTCGACCAGTGGCGATACATCGAGTGGAGTGGCAAGGACGGTGGTGCGGCCCTGATTGACGAGACGAATGATCCGCGAGAGCAGATCAACCTTATCAACGAACCAGCACATGCTGAGACGCGCGAAAAGCTTAAGAATATGTTGAGGATACTACCGTAGATTGCGGCTGGGAGCCTGATTGTTCACTGCTGCTTGAGGAACGCAGGCCGCAAGTGCTAAAGCAAATGGAAAAGCTGGCAGAGATGAAAAATCTCGAAGCCGATGCCCGTGAGAATCTAGAGCCCGAAAAAATGAGACCTGACCCCATTTTCTCAGGCGTTGCGATCGAGACGACTAAACAGCTCTGCGATGTTAACTTGCCAGCCAGGGAGAACATTACCACCGTCGATGAGATTACTTTCAGTATAGACGGTCGCATCCAGGGCGGCACGAAATACCGTAACGGTTCGAGTCCGATGATCGACCATCCAAAGCAATTCAACACCTGCGTGAAAGTATTCTCGTCGTTTGCGAGACATTTCCGCGTACGTGTTGCTCGGACTGAGTACCTCAATGACAAAATTGGGAACCAGGTCAGGGATTGGGTCAGTAGGGATCTGACCGTTGGGCATGCGATCCCAGGCAACAAACGCCACATCCGGTCCGCGAACCGTATCACCGAACAGTCGCGTCATGCCGTCGGCTCCAGTGGCTACTCCAATTCGATGGGTGTCAAGATAGTTATTAAGCCATTGTAGGAGTATGCCGGCCAGAAGCGACTCTTGCCAACCGATGCTTTTCTCCACCAGAGTGCCATCCACTAACTCATACAATCGTCGCTCGGTGTTGCGTAACCGAGTCACATCCTCGACAGTGGCCGTGCCAGGCGCGGGATCGGTTCGTACGCGCGAAGCCGGAATATTACCAAGATCGTGAAGGCGGTCCTCCCAGGTGGTTGCAAGTGCGATGGTCATAGTCGTCTCTGCGTAACTCGTAAATAATGGGGTCAGGTCTCCTTTTCACTGGATCTAAGTCGATGCAGGCGAAAGAAAATGAGACCTGACCCCAATTATCGCACAGTTGATGTAACAATGTTGTGCCGTTCGGGCATCAGTGAGTGGAAAAGGTACCAGAGTCTTCCCGGTCCACACGAAATCCTAATTGGCATTGCACCAAAATGAGAGTCATGAACAAAGATCGCAGGCGAAAGCTGGGGTTCGAAACTTGTGAATCGCGTAGGTTGTTGGCGATTGACTTCGACCTGGTAGAAGATATCAACGCCATCCCCACTCTTTTGACGGCTAATCCAAGTCGCGTGACCATGGTGGGGGCGACTGGTTATTTTGTGGCTGACAACGGCCAGCATGGCGATGAGCTTTGGAAAACGGATGGCACGCCGGCTGGTACGACCATGGTCAAAGACATCCGCTTTGGTACCGCCTCATCGAACATTAGCCAGCTGACCAATGTCTCTGGAACTCTGTTTTTTAGTGCCAATGACGGGACCAACGGCAACGAGCTCTGGAAGAGCGATGGTACGGCCGCAGGCACGATCATGGTTCGCGATATTCAAGCCGTATCACTCTATACCGGGGGTAACTATATCAGTTCGGCACCGTCTGAATTGACCAACGTCAACGGAACACTGTTTTTTGCTGCCACCAAGGACGGCAGTGGTGGTGGTCGTGAGCTCTGGAAAAGCGATGGGACGACGGCCGGTACGGTGATTGTTCGAGATATTTACACTGGTGTCACCAGCTCGAATCCAGAGTATCTGACCAATCTTAATGGCACGCTAATTTTTGCTGCCACCAATGGCACGTGGAGTCGTGAGTTATGGAAGAGCGATGGCACAGCCGCAGGTACTGTTCTGGTCAGAAACATACATGCCACGGGCGGCTCTGACCCGCGCAGCTTGACACGTCTTGGTTCCCATGTCTTTTTTGGAGCAGTGACCAGCACGCATGGTCGCGAACTGTGGAAGACGGATGGCACGACTGCTGGTACGGTGCAGGTAAAAGACATTCGCCCGGGGTCCAGCCCTTCCAGTCCATTTAATCTTACGGCCGGACAATCCGTACTGTACTTCACAGCCAACGATGGTACGAATGGCTTTGAACTTTGGAAGAGCAATGGTACGACGGCAGGAACCGTTATGGTTCGTAATATTCGACCTGGAGGGCTAGACTCCACGCCTAGTCATTTGGCGACGATCGGCAATGTGGTTTACTTCGCGGCCAACGATGGTACCAACGGCGTCGAACTCTGGCGAAGCTTGGGGACCTCTGCCACAACAACTCTACACGCCGACATCAGGGGCGGTGCCGCCAGCTCGAATCCAGCTGAGCTGATCTTCGTGAACTCAACCCTGTTTCTCACGGCAACCAGTACTAATAATGGGGCCGAGGTTTGGATCGTCAATCCTATTGGAGGCGCTAACGTCGTGCGCGAGATCGCGCCGCGAAGTAACGGTTCCAATCCGGGCAACCTGGCGGACTTCAATGGTACGTTAATGTTTACAGCCAATGACATGGTGCACGGCGCCGAGTTGTGGAAGAGCACTGGTTTGCCGACGACCACGTTACGTGTCAAACCCACCATCGCCAATAGCTCATCACCGTTGCAACTGACCAATGTTAGTGGCAACTTGTTCTTTACCGCGAACGATGGTGCCAGCGGTATCGAACTGTGGAAGAGCGATGGAACGGCAGCAGGCACGAGCCTGGTTCAAGATCTTGTACCGGGCATAACCAGCAGTAACATCTCTGGCCTGACCAATGTCAATGGTACGCTGTATTTCGCCGCCAGCACAATTTTGGGCGGCATTGAATTATGGAAGTCAGATGGCACCAGCGCTGGTACTCAAGTGGCAGCAGGCATCGCACCGGGCAGTGCCAGTTCGTCACCCGGCAACTTGATCAATGTCAACGGAACTTTGTTCTTCACGGCTGACGATGGCTCGCGCGGCCGTGAACTGTGGAGACTAGTTGGCAACACCGCACAGATTGTCCGCGACATCCGTACAGGGGCCGCCAGCTCTATCCCTAGTAACTTGACCGTAGTCGACGGTCGGCTGTACTTCACAGCCAATGATGGTACCAATGGCGTCGAACTCTGGACGAGCGATGGTACGATCGCAGGCACTTTTATGGTTCTGAATATTCGTTCGGGTGGTGATTCGAGTCCACAAAACTTGACGAACGTCAATGGCAATCTGTATTTCACGGCTGATGATGGACTTAGCGGACGCGAACTTTGGACCAGCCAAGGCTTGATCGTCAGTCGAGTACTCGATATTGCGCCGGGAATTGCCGGTTCGAATCCTGGTAATCTGACTAACGTGAACGGTACGTTGTTTTTTTCAGCCAACGATGGAGTCAATGGAACGGAACTGTGGCGTGCCTCCGCGGCCGTGGCATCGCGTATCGCTGATATTAACCCAGGTGCAGGTTCATCCTCGCCGAACTCATTCGCCGAGCTGAATGGGGTCACCTACTTTGAAGCCAACGATGGAACGAACGGATTCGAGTTGTGGCGTACAGATGGTACGGCAGCCGGCACCACTATGCTGAGGGACATACGCGCAGGGGCTATTGGTTCGTTACCTTCATCCATAATCAACGTCGCTGGTCGGCTCTACTTCCGCGCTAACAATGGTACCAACGGAAATGAGCTTTGGACGAGTGATGGAACGTCTGCCGGAACTGTCCTCACAGAAGACTTCTTCCTCGGCACCGGCAGCGGCAATCCGGGTCAGTTGACCATGGTGGGTCATAAGCTTTTCGTGGTGGCGACAACCGATTTTGAAGGGACCGAACTGTTCTTCCACGATCTGTTGGCAGGCACCACGGGCAATGACGAGTTTGTGCTGCGTTACTCCACAGCCATCGAAGGCAAGGTCACGGTAACACGGGCATCCGGTGTCGCTGCCGCCGAGACTCTGGGCGTTTTTCCGTATACGTTGCCGTTAAAAATCGATGGACTGAGTGGCACTGATACGCTGCGTATCGAAACCAGTGCGGTCGCGGACGTGATTGAAATCTCTCGCTTGAGCAAGCGGATTAATGGTGCAGTCTTGCAGCACCAGAACCTCGAAGTCCAAACGATCGCCGGTGGAGCCGGTGACGACGTATACTCCTTCCTCGAGAACTTCGGCGGTGTGCTTACGCTAGAAGAACATCATGACACAGCCGTAGGCGGTACCGACTTGATTAGCTTTGCGGGAAACACTAACCCTGTGTCGTTGAACCTGGCCAGCGAGACCCTGCAGTTAGTGGTAACTCAAGACCTGGCATTCCTCAAGCTTAACACTGGTACCAGCTTCGAGAACGCCGAAGGCGGCGAGGCCAATGATACCTTACAAGGCAACGCGCTTAGCAATCGTCTCGATGGTGGTCCGGGAGACGACAGCCTATTGGGTCGGGATGGTAACGATACGCTGTTGGGGTTCTCTGGTCATGACAGCCTGACCGGCGGCGCTGGCGATGATGCTCTATCTGGTGGGCAAGACGATGATCGCTACATCTTCGCATCCACGACCAGCGCCGAGTTCGATTCGCTATTGGAAAGCAGTGGCGAGGGATTCGATACGCTGGACTTCTCGTCGCTCGTACAAAATCTTACAGTCGATTTGGGCACTAGTCTTGTTCAGAATGTGCATTCCGACCGCACCATCATGCTCAGTACTACTGATAGCTTCGAAGGACTAATTGGCGGAATGGGAAATGATTTGTTGACCGGGAACAGTCAACATAATCTACTCAATGGTCGATCAGGTAGCGACACGTTGGCTGGGCTAACGGGCAATGACACCTATGTTTTCGACCAGCCAATCGCCGCAGAAAACGATGTGATCAATGAGACCGGCGGACAGGGAGTGGATACCTTG
>JADLDX010000133.1 GCA_020846515.1 Pirellulaceae bacterium | reverse complement strand
GGAGTAACAGAGAATCAAATCACCTCGCTACAGCAAAAGGTTCACGAGATTAACGCAGACATGAATCATGATATAAGGCGTTTGAAAGAGTCTACACAGTTTCGTATTCTCTCCCGTTTTCCTGATTCGCAACGTGAAACGGCACGTAAACTACTTGGGGATTTCTTTATTCTAGAAGATTCTTCATTTCTTCTTGCAAGGCAACGGAAACGTGAAGCTGATGCACTGAATGCCGAGCAGAATGAAGCCAACGCGCCAATTCCCCCCAAGAAAAAGTGAGTAGTACCTCTCTAACGTAGTTCTCACCTACTCCGCAAGTCTATCAAGCAGGCACAACGTTTCCAGTTCGTGTCGCTTACCTGGGCGTTCGGCGACAATTGGAATTCCCCTTCGTGTTGCCTCAACGAGCGACGTTACCGAAATCTTTTCGATAGAAGGAAGGCTAGCATTTGGGTCAATCCACTCTGGTAAGTGCTCGCCGCTAAACAGACTGCAGCTTGTCGGAAAGCATTTCTAATGCCATCTTTTGGTGCGAGAATTGGCAGATCGAGCTTAGTTCAATTAAGCCGGGCTTCAAACACAGCGAGCACTTGCTCGTACTCGCTTGACGGAAAATGGTTTCTGCGAAAACCTAGCTCTGGATCGGCAAGTTCTTGGATCAAGTCCTTCCAAGCGTCCCCGCCAATTTTTTCTCGATAGGCTTTAACCAGCTCCTCTTGACGCTTAAATTCCCGCCGATCAGCAGCAACGTTCGCATCTTCCAGCTGCTTTGCTTTTTGTTTTTCAGCTATCTTCTTTTTCCAAGCGGCTTCTTCCTGCTTGACCGCTTCCCCGGCTTATTGCCATCGGGGGCAGCGCAAGCTCCAAGAATCGCGGTCCTCAAATAGCCGCCGCTGCTTTTTTCAGGCTCCCAGCCTTGCTTTATTTGGAAGTCAAAGTACTGGATTTGAAGCCCACACTCGTCCGGATTTGCTGAGGCCAATTCGATTGCCTGAATGCGGTTTACACCGCGCTTTACAAGCTCGGTTACGACCGGCAAATCTGGCTCCGGCTCAACCTTAACCGCGTCATCTTGCCTGCTAAGCCATAAACCGTGTAATCGCTACATCCGTCCCTCAGTAGCGGTTCCTTGACGCCTTAAAATCCCATTTTTTTGACTTTCACTTCATTTCTAAGCCTATCAGGAAAAAAAAAGATAAGGTTCAAATGGACATTCGCGTTGGGGAACGCGAGTGGCTAGCAAGTCATTTAATTGGGGCAGATCAACATGAGAGCGACCTTGCACATGGTGCGGGCTGGGGCCAGCCGCACCGGTTCCGCTAGTGTATTGATTGTGGCGATGATGTTTGTGTTTGTGGCGACGGCGGCGATCACCGTCGACTACGCTTACATGCAGTTGGTTCGAACCGAATTAAGATCGGCGACTGACGCTGCTGCCAAAGCTGGGGCTGAAGCGCTTTCTCGTACGCAAAACGTTGACACGGCCAAGAACGAAGCGGTGCGATATGCGGCCGCCAATCAGGTCGGCGGTCAGCCCTTCCGCTTGAGCACGAACGACATCACCATCGGTCGTGTATCTGCGTCGGCTAACGGCAAATGGACTTTTCAGTCCGGCGGTACGCCTCCCAATGCAGTGCGAGTTAATTCGCGCACCGGCGAAGGGGCTGCTAACTCGGCGGTGCCGCTTTACTTTAGTCAAGTCTTGGGCACTACCGGTTTCACTCCCAATTGCCAATCGACAGCCGGGCAACAGGAGGTCGAAGTCTGCTTGTGCCTCGACCGCTCAGGCTCTATGAACTTTGACATGACTGGGGTCGACTACTCGTTTCCTAGCGGCAATCCCAATCTCTCCAACTTCACAGCTTGGGGATGGGATTGGCGGAACATGCTCTCTCGACCACATCCAGTCCATAGCCGATGGGCCGCCCTTACCAGAGCCGTCGACGTGTTCTTCGATCAGGCCGGTCGAAACAACCCACAACCACGAGCCGCTTTGGTGACATGGGGATCGAACTATACGATGCCGATAACCCCGAACACATTTTATCCAGCTTCCTCAACTGATTTTGCACTCCCGTCCAGCGGCAGCAGCGACTGGAATAGCAACTCATCGTCCGTCCGGCAACTGGTTGGTGCCCGGGCCAATCAACCCATTATGGGCGGTACGAATCTATCGGCTGGCTTAGACCGCGCGGTCGCAGTACTGGGTGGAGCCAATAGCAATCAATTCTCCAGTAAAGTTGTGGTCTTGCTGACCGATGGTCAATGGAACGATGGTCGTGATCCGACCAACGCAGCCTATGATGCGCGCGCCGCGGGTATCATCGTTCACTGCGTGTCGATGCTTACCGCCTACCAACCCGATTTGGAAGAGATTGCGACGATCACCGGTGGTCGGTACTACGGTACCAGCAACGAAACCGAGTTGCGCGCAGCCTTCGAAGAGATCGCGCGTTCCTTGCCCGTCGTACTGACTGATTGATGGGCCTGCGAACTAACCCTCCTGCTGCGTAGCAGTGGGAGGGTCGCCTGGCGTCAGCTCAGGCGGGGAGGGGGCCTCCCGTGCTAACCCAAGCCAGAAGCACTTCGCCGCTAACTCACCTCTTCGGCGCATGCACCCTCCCCGAAAAAACAGGCTGCAGTAGCGCCTGTTTTTTCGACCCTCCCGGGCGCTGCGCTGGGAGGGTTAGTTCTGCCGCTGCGCAGCAGCTCTCAAGAACTTCAGCCGCTCGTCCCATCCATTGCCCAGCGCTGCTTGCGATACCAGTTTGCCTAACACCGATGCGAACTTGAAACCATGACCGGAAAAACCGCCGGCCAGCCAGATGCGATCGTCGTGCGGATGGACATCGATCAGAAAGTGTTGATCTTTGGTCATCGTATACATGCACACGGCATGTTGTTGATGGATCAACTCTCCGTGAAAATACTCGCCCAGAAACTGCTCGATGCGGGCCAAATCGTTTGACTCAAGCGTCCGATCCAGCGTTGCCGGATCGCTGATCGATTCGCCGCCAGAATGCTCGGCGACCTTCAAGCCCCACTGCGCATCGATGGCTGGGAAGCCGTAGAAGCTGCCGATTTCGTTTTCGAAAAAGAACAAGGGGCAACCTTGGCTGCGTTGGGTTCGCTGATCGTTCGATTGATACCAATGCAGGTGCTTGCGTAACACGGTCAGCGGCATGTTGACGGCCGACATCCATCGCGGCAACCAAGCGCCGACAGTCATCACCATGCGGCGAGCCTCGATGATACCTCGATCGGTATTCAATCGGATTAGTTCCCCGGAGGCATCAAAGTCGATCAAGCGCGTATCGCTGAACAGTTGCGCGTTAGCCTCGACGGCCAGTCGCAGATGAGCGCCGACGCATTGTTCGACAAATAGATATCCGGCGCGTTGTTCGAAGGCAGCGATATGATCTGCAGGCAAGCGGAACATTGGATATCGCTCCATCGCCTGCTGTGCGGTCAGTTGATCAACCGCCAGGTCATGCAAGGCCGCGCTGCGCAGAACGCCAGGCACGATTTCGCCATCGACGGGACCAGCCTGCAACAACCCAGTCTGAACGTACAGTTGTTGCCCGGCGCTCTGCTCCAATTCTGACCATAATTGGTAGGCTTCCAACAGCAGCGGCACGTAGTCGGGATGTTCGAAGTATGCCTGCCGAATAATACGCGTGTGCCCGTGGGAGCTGCCGCGATCATGAACGGGCTGGAATTGCTCGATTCCAATCGCTTTCGCGCCTGTTTTGGCGGCGTGATAAAGCACCGCGCTCCCGATCCCACCGCACCCAATCACCGCCAAATCAAATGCCATAAATCCCCTCACTTACGCTGCTGCATTGGCAGATCATTGACCGGCGCGTTATGATCAGCGGTAACAAAATCGACCTACCGTCTGGAGACGTTGCCTTGCTATTCCACCTTGAATTTCGCCGACGTAACACTGCGTGGTTGCGTGGTCTTCCCTGGTTTGCCATCTGGCTTGTGACTACCCTCCATCTGGTCACTGTCGGTTGGGTCAATCACTGCCGCGGCAATGATTCTCCAAATCAACCGTCCAGTGATCCGTTACCAGCGCGTGTTTCTCAAGGTCTGGCAGCATTCTACACATTTGACATGGGAGATGGAGTCAGACGCTCGGCGGATGCGGAAGCGGGAATCGTTCGTGACACAGCCGGCCAGCCAGCGCCACTTCACTTGCGCATAGACAAGCCACAGACCGTCCTATTTCGATCCGGCAGGCTGGACTTGTCCAGCGCTGTCACTCTGGCCGCCGATGGTCCCGCTACGCCACTGATTCGCGCTGTTAAGGATTCGGGTGAGTTAACCGTTGAGGTTTGGTTAAAACCGCAATCGGCTATGCAAAGCGGACCGGCACGCATTGTCTCTCTGTCGCTCGACACGTCGCTCCGCAATTTTACTCTTGGGCAAGATAAAGGGCGATTCGATGTACGCCTGCGCACCACGCAGCGCGACAACAATGGCCAACCCTCATTAGCCACAGCGGACGATGTTCTGTCCACAAGACTGACGCATGTTCTGTTTTCGCGCACCCGTCTTGGTCAAACGCGGCTGTTCATAGATGGTCAAATTTCCATAGACTCTCAAATCGATGGCACGTTTGAAAACTGGAGCGACGACTATCGATTGACAATTGGTAATGAAGTCACAGGCGATCGACCTTGGCAAGGCGAGCTTTACCTGGTGGCCATCTATGCTCGAGCACTTAGTAGCGAGGAAGTTCGACAGAATTTTGTGGCCGGTGTTCCGCGTGCGCTGAACTATGCGGCCAAGTTGCCACCTGCACAGACTGGTCCAGTCGACTTCGCCAAAGACATTCGCCCGCTGTTGGAGAAGCATTGTTACGAATGCCATTCCGCAGATAAAGAAGACGGTGGGTTGAATTTAGGGATGCGCCGCCGCGCACTGGAGGGTGGAGACCACGGTCCGGTTTTGACACCCGGTCAGAGTGCTGAGAGTCGCTTGATTCACTACGTGGCTGCGTTGGATAAAGAGACGGCCATGCCGCCAGGCAGTTCCGGACTGGCACCGGAAGAAATTGGTTTGCTGCGGGCCTGGATCGACCAAGGTGCCAAATGGCCTACGGGCATCGATATCCCCGATCCTCGCATGGAACATGCTAAGACACACTGGGCGTTTCAACCTCTGCAAGCTGTAACGTTGCCTGAGGTAAAGGACGCCAATTGGTCGCGTAGTCCAATCGATCGAATCGTGCTCAAAAAATTGGAAGAGGCCAACATCAAACCGGCCGCGCGCAGCGACGCACGAACATTGATTCGTCGCGTCACGCTGGATCTGATCGGTCTGCCGCCCTCGCCAGAAGAGGTCGTCGATTTTTGTCGTCAGGCCGAAGTGGACTTTGACGCGGCGTATGGTCAACTGCTAGATCGCTTGTTGCGTTCGCCACACTATGGCGAACGTTGGGGGCGACATTGGCTGGACGTGGCGCGTTATGCCGATAGCGATGGCCAGGAGAGTGATCGAGATCGCCCCAATGCCTATCTCTTTCGCGACTTTGTGATAAGTGCCTTAAATGAGGATATGCCGTATGACCAGTTCGTACGTTGGCAATTGGCCGGCGACGAATACGCACCCGATGATCCTGTGGCGGTAGCTGCCGTCGGCTTTCTCTCGGCGGGTCCCTTTGCGGCTTTGCCCGATCGATTGATGGAAGACGAACGACTTCGCAATCGCTACAACGAACTGGACGACATCGTATCGACAGTAGGTACGGGTTTATTGGGTCTGACTTTGGGGTGCGTACGCTGCCACGACCATAAATATGATGCGATACCGGCGCGCGATTACTACAGCCTGCTCAGCGCATTTCATGGTGGTGAACGAGGTGAAATCGAGGTGGGCGATGCCAAGCAGAAAGTCTATACCTATCATGAACTGAGCGATCAGCCAAAGACGACTTGGTTGTTTCAGCGAGGCAACTACTACGACCGTGACCAGGCCGTGTCATTGGGATTCGTTTCAATCATGACTGGTGCGAAATCACCGGATGAGTATTGGCAATCGGCGCGCCAGGCCAGTCCCGCTCAATCGAGTACGAAACAACGTCGTGCGTTGGCGGAGTGGATCACCGATGCAGAGCTGGGAGCTGGACCTCTACTAGCCCGCGTCATCGTCAATCGCGTTTGGATGCATCATTTTGGACCTGGACTGGTGCGGACTGTGGGCGACTTTGGCGTTCGCGCCGATGCCCCCTCACACCCACAGCTACTGGACTGGTTGGCTCATGATTTCACCACGCATGGCTGGCGTCTGAAACGATTGCATCGACAGATTCTTGGCAGTCAGGTTTATCAACAGTCCAGTCAAGCGGCGTTTCAAAGGCAAGATCCCGACAATCGCTGGCTATGGAAGTTTCCAGCCCAGCGTTTGGAGGGCGAAGTGCTGCGCGATGCGATGCTGGCCGCCAGCGGCACGTTGAATCTCAAAGCATTTGGTCCGGCAGTCAAACCGCCGGTGGCAAACGAAGCCATGTTGGCCCGTAACTTAAAAGACAAATACCCAGCCGACATTCCAGACAGTCCCGAACAACGCCGTCGTTCGATCTATTTATTCCATAAACGCGTGGTGCCTTATCCGTTCCTGCAAGCTTTCGACAAACCGGATGCCCAGCAAAGTTGTTCACGTCGCGATCGCACGACCGTGGCACCACAAGCATTAGCCTTACTGAATGATCCATTTGCGCGCACCGTGGCCAAGGAGTTTGCAGACCGCTTGTTGAAAGAACAAGCCGATCTCCAGCAGAAACCAGCACCAGCTACACCGCCAGCAACAGCTACGCTGTCGACAACAGTGGCACTGCCAGCACTAGTGTCGCGCAGTTATCAACTGGCCCTGGCACGCGCACCCACACCCGCGCAATTGGAATGGGCTGTTGCCTTTATCGATTCACAGATGGTGGAACGTCAACAGCGACAGGCCGAAGTGCCGGCCGAACAAATACGCCAACAAGCCGTGGCTGACTTCTGCCAAGTTTTATTTAGCCTAAACGAGTTCGTCTATGTCGATTAATCGCCGTCAATTATTGCAGCGCGCCGGCGCAGGCTTTGGCAGTCTGGCCTTGGCGGATTTACTAGCCAGTTCGGGCCATTTGCAGGCAGACGATGCTCCTGTGCCGGATGCCAACGCACCTACCAATACGTCCAGCAATCCCCTGGCACCGCGCGTGGCTCATTATCCAGCCAAAGCGAAATCGATCATTTGGCTATTCATGGAAGGAGCGCCCAGCAGCGTTGACCTGTTTGACCCGAAACCCGAACTGACACGCCGCGATGGGCAGAAGATTTCGATCGACGTATTCAACGGCAGTCCCGGTCCACTGATGAAGTCGCCGTTCTCGTTTAAGCAATATGGCGAAAGCGGCGCGTGGGTCTGCGATCGATATCCCAACGTGGCGCGGCACGTCGACGATTTCGCGTTCATCAAGTCGCTGCACAGTGATTCCAATGACCATGTGCCAGCGCTTTATCAGATCAACACGGGTATTGCACGACCAGGTTTCCCAGCCGCTGGTGCCTGGGTTACCTATGGCTTGGGCAGTGAGAATCAGAACTTGCCTGGCTTTGTGGTGCTGGGCAACAATCAAGGCATAAAAGGTGGACCACTGAATTGGCATGCCGGCTTTTTACCTGCCGCACATCAAGGCACACTGTTCCGTTCAGAAGGCAACCCGATCCTGAATTTGACGCGACCGCCAGATGTCACCCGCGATGACCAACGTCGTCAACTCGACCTGCTGGCTCGCCTGAATGCCCAGCACTTAGAGGAGCGGGCCGGCGAAGCGGAGTTGCTCGGTCGCATTCAATCGTTCGAACTGGCTTACCGCATGCAAAGCGAAGCGACCAGCATGATCGATTTTTCCACGGAGTCTCAATTGACCCGCGACATGTATGGTATCGATCGCAAAGAGACGCGTTCGTATGGCTCGAAGTGCTTGCTGGCCAGACGCCTGGTCGAAAGTGGTGTACGCTTCGTTCAAGTCTACAGCGACGGTGAATGGGACGCGCACAGCGACCTGACCAAAAATCACACGGGCCATTGCCTGGCCACCGATGTGCCGATATCCGGTCTGTTAACCGACCTGAAGCAGCGTGGTCTACTCGAGTCGACCTTAGTGATATGGGGCGGTGAGTTCGGGCGGATGCCCGTTTCCCAAGGCAAAGACGGCCGCGACCACAATCCGCAAGGTTTCATGGCGTGGATGACCGGTGCGGGTATCAAAGGGGGCACCAGTTTTGGTGAGACCGATGAGATCGGTTACAAGGCTGTTGTCGATCCAGTAACCGTTCACGACCTGCACGCGACCATGTTGCATCTACTGGGATTGGATCACAAGCGATTGACTTACATGCACAACGGTCGTCCATTCCGATTGACCGATGTGGCTGGCGATGTGCTCCACAAACTATTAGCTTAAAGATCACCGTGGGCCCAAGTCTGCCTGATCTTTTGCTAACGTGCTTAGTTGGACAGCGCCAATTTGAATCAGCCGCTGGGCGTTAGCCCCGGTTTTTTCTGCGAAAACCGTGGCTAACGCCAATACGGCTAATGTCGAAGAAATAGCAGCGAATCACTGTAGATTCGATTCAAAGTGGCGTTGTCCAATTGGGAAAGTCTTTTATCTGGTTATCGGACCAGTCGACGTGCGTATGCCTACCAAGCGCAAGCTGAGCATTTACAAGAAGACAATCTACTCGATTGTTTTCACGCTCGTTTTTTTTGCGCTGTTAGAGCTGGCCTTGGCAGTTCTAGGTTGGAAACCTATGTTGGCGACTACAGATCCCTACGTGGGCTTTGCTGGCTACGTGCCACTATTCACCAAGGAGACCACCGAACTCGCGCGGCCTGAGCAAGTGCCACCCGTACCAGGCGATCCAGCGCAAGGCGATACAGCCTCAGTCACTTCTGCGCAGATTGACTCCGCAGCGGGCACCGCTTTATATGTCACGGCCCCGAGCAAATTGCGTTGGTTCAACCAACAAAAGTTTCCGTTTCACAAGGCGCCGAACACGTATCGGATTTTTTGCCTGGGTGGTTCGACAACTTATGGTCATCCGTATGCTGACCCAACCTCGTTTAGTGGTTGGCTGCGGGAGTTGCTGCCTGCGGCGGATCCTTCTCGGCAATATGAAGTGATTAATTGTGGTGGCATCAGTTACGCCAGTTATCGCGTGGCTGCCGTGATGGAAGAGTTGCTGGAGTATGAACCGGATTTGTTTATCATTTATTCCGGCCACAACGAATTCTTGGAAGCACGTACCTATGCGCACTTGCTCAAGACTCCGCCGCTGCTGCTGAAACTCGGCGGTCTGGCCAGTCGTACGAGAACATTCGCGGCCGTTCAAAATCTAGTGGTTGGTCGCGCGACTGAGACGAGCGTCGGTCGGCCAGCAGGTGAGGCCGGCACAGGCGTCGTCAGCACAGGCGTTGTCAGCACAGGTGAGGCTCGGTCGGATCTATTGCCGGCTGAAGTGAAAACGCTGTTAGATAGCGCGGTGGGTCCCACAGTTTATCACCGCGACGACCAGCAACGCCAGAAGATCGTGGAGCACTTCGAATACAACTTGAGACGCATGGTTCAGCTAGCAGCGGCGCGTGATGCAAAAGTCATCTTGGTTACGCCAGCTTCGAACATCGGACAATGCTCACCGTTTAAAAGCGAAAGCCATGCCGAGCTATTGGGTGCTGCGCTGATGAATTGGACAACGGCCTACGAGCAGGCCAAAGCTTTATTGGATAGAGGTAAGTTTTCCGAGGCTTTACCGTTGATCAACCGAGCGGTCGAATTGAACTCGCGACACTCGGATACGTTGTATTTGCGAGGTCGCGTATTGCAAGCGATGGGCGAGGTCGAGCAGGCAAAGTCCGACTTCTTAAAGGCTCGCGATGAAGATGTCTGTACGTTGCGTGCCCCGCAAGAGATCATCGATTGTGTGCGAACGGTTGCACGAGACGTGCAAATGCCGCTGGTCGATTTCGTGCAATGGATAGAGCAGAATTCACCTGACGGGCTACCTGGGGATACTTTGTTTTTGGATCATGTTCACTGCACGATCGATGCTTATGGAGAACTAGCGAAGTTGTTGGCCGATACGATTTTGGAATTGAACGCGGATGACAGTGGTCGGCTGGCCAACCGGCTTAGCGAGGCACAGCATAATTCTGCCCGAGAGCGAATCATGAGCGGCGTGGACTCGCGGGCCCACGGTGCCGCGCTGCGCAATGTTTCCAAAGTCTACTCTTGGGCGGGTAAAAAAGAGGATGCAGATCGAATTGCCCTGCGAGCTTTGGAGTTGTTACCTGACGATGCCGAGACGGTTTATCAAGCAGCCAACGCCTGCGTACGACTGGGGCAGGTGGACAAAGGAATCCAACTTTACCAGCAGGTCATCGAGCTTCGACCGGATTACGCAGCAGCCGCGCACGCGTCGCTGGGTTATGCCTATGCCGTCAAGGGAGACGAAGAGCGATGTGTGGAACAGTACCGACGGGCGTTGAAGTTGAATCCTAACTTTGCCGACATTCACTACAATTTGGCCACGATACTTGAGCAGCGAAACCAGCTGGAGGATGCGCGCAGTCATTATCAGCAGGCGATAGCCAATAACTCGCATCATTACCAGGCGCAATATCGACTGGGGCTGGTGTATGCGTTGCAGCAAGAGTGGCCGTTGGCTCGGAATCAATTTATAGAGGCGAGCAGATTGAATCCCACGGCGATTGAACCACATTTGGGCCTTGGTCAAGTGCTGGCGGTACTGGGTGACATCAGCGCCGCCCGCGATCAATACCGCTGGGTCCTCGCCCGCTCGCCCGAAAACGACCAGGCCACACAAGCCTTGAAGAAAATCGACCAGAACTAACCCTCCCAAGCGCAGCTTAGGGAGGGTCGAAAATCACGCGTT
>JADLDX010000132.1 GCA_020846515.1 Pirellulaceae bacterium | reverse complement strand
CTTCGTGCGGGCCGTTGGGCAGGTGCCCCGGTCCAGTCACGTGGGAAAATCCTTTGGGCAAACCTGTGTCGCGATCGCGAAGCAGGTGCCCTGCACGAATAAAGTGCGTTTGTTAGGATTGGGGAGTGGTAATAAGCTGGGATTTAATAAGCCTTTGGTGCGGCCGTCTTCAATTCGTCAGCCGCGCGTCACGCGACGGCTCTGAGCAGCGTTGCCATTCGCGACTCGAAACATGGCTAGGATTGGATCAATCTTCTAGCATCTTCACTTAGGAACGAGGAAAACCTAGAGATCTGCTTGATCAGGGCAACCTAACCATGCACATAACCCGCATATACATCGAGGGATTCAAACGCTTCACCAAGTTCGGCTTGGAACTGAATAAGAGCCTCAACGTTATCGTCGGTGATAATGAAACCGGGAAAAGCACCGTACTGGAGGCCATCGGCCTTGTTCTCACTGGCCAATACGACGGACGCCTCATCGAGTACACGATTGATCCGTACCTCTTCAACGCGGCGACCGTCACAGATTTTTTTCAGAAGCATCTATGCGGAGAGCAAGCCAAACCACCGAAAATTGAAATTGAAGCGTATTTTCACGACGACCTCAACGACCCTGACTTGGCAAGACTCAAGGGTACAGCAAACACAAGAAACGAAAATTGTCCCGGACTGGTACTGACGATTGAAGTTGTCAGCGACCACGTCGAGGCGATGAAAGAGTATGCGTCTGACGATTCCAATCCTGTCGTCCTGCCCGTTGAGTTCTACAAGGCCATATGGAGATCGTTCGCAAACAGCAGGGTGACGCTCAAAAAGCTCCCCTTCAGAGTCGCCACCATCGACACCAGTCTTGCGCGAATATATCGCGGACCAAATAGGTACGTGACGCAAGTGGTCAATGATGTTCTCAGCGAAGAGCAGCGACGCCAGCTCTCGCTTGCGTACAAGAAGCTTCGTCATGAGTTCACGAAAGAGCCGGGAGTCACTGCTATCAATGACCACCTGAAGCAGCAGGGCAATCCCGCAACGACGAAAGACCTGACGGTCCAGATGGACATGTCCTCACGATCATCGTGGGACCGCGCAATTACCGCTCACCTGGACGACCTGCCGTTTGACTGTGCGGGGAAAGGCGAGCAATGCCGCGTTCAGATGCGACTTGCAATCGCCGGTGCACAAAAATCACGGGTACTCCTCATCGAGGAGCCGGAAAACCATCTGTCGCATTCCAATTTGAACATGTTGATGGATGACATTCAGAAGGACTCTGGTGATCGACAGGTCATACTTACGACTCACAGTGCCTTCGTGCTCAACAAGCTGGGAATCGACAAGCTACGTCTGCTGTCCCACGAGGGCAAAGTGGCATCACTCACGGAGTTGACACCCGCTACAACGGATTACTTCATGAAGCTTCCGGGCTACGACACGTTGCGGCTAATCCTCGCCAAGCGAAGCATCCTTGTCGAAGGCCCGTCGGATGAGTTAATCGTGCAACGGGCGTACAAGGACAAGCACGGTAAGCTGCCGCTTGAGGATGGTGTTGATGTGATTTCCGTTCGCTCGCTCGCGTTCAAGCGATTCCTGGAAATTGCAGCACTATTAAAGCTAAATGTGTGTGTCGTCACAGACAACGATGGGAATATAGCGGCGCTGCGAAAAAAGTACTCAGAGTATCTGAATGGAACACATTCGACCATCAAGATTCTCTACGACGATAACGTGCAATACCCGACGCTCGAACCGCAACTCCTGAAAGCGAACTCACTCGACAAACTAAACATGATTTTCGGGACAACGTGCGAGGACGAAGCGGCCCTGCTCAGTTACATGGGACATAAAGACCACAAGACCGATTGCGCTCTCCGGATATTCGAGTCAACGGAGACGTGGGCGGTGCCGGAGTACATCGAGCGTGCCATCGAGTGAGAACAAGGTCATCTTCGCTTGTGCCGGATCTGGCAAGACGACGCGGCTTGTCACCGAGGCGATCGCCAGTCGTGATCGCCGTATCGCAATAGTCACGTACACAAATAACAACACACGAGAGATCGCCAACCGGTTTGGCGAATTGAATTCTGGGATACCGAAGCACGTGGAGGTGATGACGTGGTTCGGATTTCTGCTACGAGAATGTGCGCGACCATACCAACGGGCGAAGTACACCGCGAAACGTGTTGAGTCGTTGTTGTTTGTGAACCAGCAGTCCGCAAGGTATGTCGCGGAAACTGATACCGCACGCCACTATTTTGCGAACGGTGAGTTGATCTACTCAGACAAGATCGCGAAGTTCGTCTGTGAATGCGAGAATAAGTCGAGCCAAAGTGTAACGGCGAGGCTCGGACAGATATATACGGATGTGTACATCGACGAATTCCAGGACCTAGCGGGATGGGATCTTGAAGTGATCGAGTTGCTGCTGCAATCGGGTATTCGTGTCACGCTTGTTGGGGATCCGAGGCAGCACATTTACAGCACAAATCCTTCACAGAAGAACAAGCAGTATCTCGGCATCAAGGCCGTGAATCTGGTCCAAAAATGGCGCCAGAGAGGCTTGTGCACAATTGAGTCCATGAGTGGTACCTACAGATGCAATCAGACCATTTGTAACTTCGCAAACGCGCTTTGGCCGGGCATGGACATAATGACGCCTTTACGGAACGACACGACTGACCATGATGGAGTATTCGTCGTGGCGGAGAACGTTGCTGAGGAGTACATCCAACGCTTCAGTCCGCAAGTTCTACGGCACGACAAGAGAGCGAAGTCATACGGCTGCGAGGCGCTGAACTTCGGCTTGGCGAAGGGACTCCAATTCGAGCGAGTGTTGATTGTTCCTACTGCCCCGATCAAAAAGTACCTCAATAGTGGTGCGCTAGATCACGTCGAGCAGTCGAGAGACAAGCTGCATGTCGCAGTCACGCGGGCACAACACAGTGTGGCGTTTGTGTACGACAGCAGTTCACAGATCGTACCGACGCGATGGACAGGATATCCGTAATGTATCCGGCGCAATTCCAAACGGCGTCTTTGCCGATACGGCTCTTCCATGCAGCCGATCACAAACGCTGGGGCGCACAGCCATGGTCCCGACATGGTGGGAACCACAGATTACGTGTTTGGGCGCAAACTGCGATGGCGCCCATGCCTGACCGAATACCACGGTCACCAGTACAGCGATCAACGGGATAATGCTCCTCATCTCTCTCATAAGTCACCACCCTCGATGATGTTGGCCGACCGGGCTGGCTGCGTGACACGCGGGCTGCGCCGGTGGTCCCTTGCGAAGCCGAGCATCATCTCATCCTTGTCTCGTGAACTTTGTTTCTGGGCTTTCAGGCCGGCCACACGCTCCGCGAGTTCGCGCAGGCTGCGCTCGAATCTGCCGGACAGAATCCACCCTTCCCGACATGCGTACGCCTTGTTGAAGCGAGAGACGTGATCGATCAGGCCCAACCGCCGCATCTTTGCCCGCACGCGCTCCAGGGTGCGGCGGGAGATGCCATGCTGCGTCGCGACGAACTGCAAGTTAGGCACTAGGCGGTGGGGGCTCCATTTGATGGCGAGCCAAACGACGAGGAAGGCGTGCTGCTGGTTGCGATTATTCGGGAAGAGCAGTTCTGCCATGTCGGCCAAGTCCTGCAACTTGGCGACCTTGTTGAATGAGCAGTCGATTTTTGTGGATGTCATGTCGGAATAGAGGTGGGTCGTGTGGCGCTACGATGGGCTTCGCCGCGGGACCTTGTTGTCAGGCCCGTGTTAAAAAAACCGGGCATCGCGATCGGCCAAAGTCTGTTGCACCGAAAAGCGGGTCAAAGCGGCGCGGGACTGGCGCATGGGGGTCTTCCTGCGCCAGACTCGGCAGCGGAGATGGGCCATATAAAGGCGCCTCGACGAGACGGTTTCGGAGGGTAATTCCCTTTACAATTCGGAGCCGCGTCCGGAAGGCGCCGGTTCCTTGGTTTGTCGTCGAGAATCGAGCGAATCGGCACTTTGGAGGCCGTTTTCGCGCCACTTCTGCCGCTCGGTGTAGCGTTCCTTACTGATGCGAATGGCGTGTTCACGCAGCTGCGTGCCGAACGCCTTTTCGATGAACAGGATCGTCTCGAAGGCCGAGACGTACATCTCGCTGAAGGCCCGATGGAAGCGCCAGCGAACGCCCTGCCGGCTCATGCGAAAGGATTGGTGGACCTTCTCGCCGTATGTTCCCTTGAGCACCAGGGTGCTGGGCCTACCAGGCCGTAGCTCGACCCACAGGTCCTTCGAGTCCATCAGGCTCTTCAAGGTCTCCAGGAACTGCTTGTCCTTCTCGGTCAGTTTCACGTTGCATCACCAGGATCGTGTCACCCTCCTGCCGGACATCAATCAGGCCGGCATGGGCCAGGAAGATAACTGCGATAAACCGCCATACGCGGTCAAGGCGCGTGTTTTCACTCAGGGGTGGTATCTGATTCAGGTTGATTGGGATCGTTTGCAACTGGGCTCGGATGTGGGCTTGGTAGCGCGACAGATCGAACCGGTTGCGGAATTCAGGCAGGTTGCCCGCGAAGGCCTCCAGTGTCATCGCG
>JADLDX010000131.1 GCA_020846515.1 Pirellulaceae bacterium | reverse complement strand
GCGGGGAGATACTTGTTGGCGATCCCCGTAACGTATTTGGGTGTTTCGCAGATGACATCAAAAATCTTCTGCAACATGGCATAGACCACGGCAAAGCCCAAGCCCATGAAGGCTGTGGAGGCCAGGCTTCCCCCTTTTTCACCTGCGATCAACACTTGCGCACAGGCTGTACCCTCGGGATATGGCAACGTTCCATGTTCTGCCACGATCAAGGGACGTCGTAAGGGAATCATCATCAGTGTGCCTAAGATGCCGCCGAAGGTAGCGATCATCATGATGGTGGCCACCTGAAAGTAACTGGAACTGGCGCCGTCGCTCAAGAAGATGAATGCCGGTAGGGTAAACACGACACCGGCGGCTACGCTTTCGCCCGCAGACCCACATGTCTGAATGATGTTGTTTTCGAGAATCGTGGTTTTTAAGAACCGTTTGCCGATGGATATCGATAGTACCGCAATCGGTATGGACGCCGAAACGGTCAAGCCGGCCTTAAGCGCCAGGTAAACCGTCGATGCGCCAAAGAGCACACCGAAGATCGAGCCCACGATGATCGCTTTGAGCGTGAACTCAGCCACCGACTCATTGCCCGGCGCTATGTACGGTTGAACTCCGTTTCCATCGAGACCCGAACCATCAAGACTACTACCGTTAGGACCAGTCGCATTGGCAGTGGTGCTTGTCGTTGCGCTGGCTTGAGGCAATTTGGACATGCAAACTCTTTCAGCATGAAAGGTCGTCGTTGAATGTACCGGAGACTACCGCACATCACTGTACCGACCCATCTACTTACTGAAGCAAACCTTAGCCGGTAATGATGGGCAGATTGTCGTCCGTTTCGTCAAGCGTTGCAAGCTGGTTGCATCACGTAGCTACCGCTGCCAAGCGGTAGTTGTCTGACGCAAAGCGTCCACCGTCTGGCGATGGGTAAGAGCAAGGTCTCCACCGTCTGGCGACGGGTGGCTACGGAGAAGATTGACTTACGGCACAATTGGGCGATATCCGCCGCCTTGTAGAGCTCCGGCCTCCGGGATGCGCTCAACTGGTTGACCACCAGGTTGCAGCAGTCCACGCAGGATAGAGCCGGGGCGCCATGGTTGGTTAACTGTTGGCGGCAAGACGGTGCTGGGCATGACTCCGGGATCCGGCACGAAAGACTCCGACGGAGGTACGTAAGGCGGCGGGTTTGATGGCGGCAGAACTTGAGGGACTGGCGGATCGGGTGGGCCCTGCGTACGAGTCAACGGAACAGCGATGCCGCTGGCGGCTTGCGTGCGCATTTCATCGGCGCGACCGATCAACTCTTCGGTGGGTACGTTAGGCTCTTGCAGCATAGTGATATCTACCACGCGCTGATCGCGAATTTCCCAAGGCCAAAGGGTTTCCGAGAAGAAATCCAGAGGCGGGATTTGATACCACTTTGGGTAGAAGGTTCTGAGCACTTTCTCAGTTCGATATCCGTCGCCCACTGCTTCAATATGCCTGGTTCCCCAGTAAATAAAGGAAGTCGAGGCGGGGCTGGGACCGATCAATTGTCGGTCGACGTAAATTAATGCCCCGGGTGGGTTGGTACGGACTGTCAGTCTACGACGGACGCAACCGCTGATGGCAACCAAGACCAACAGGGAAGCGAATAGCCAAGAGATCGATGGTTTTTGAGGCTGCACGTCGTCATACTCCCGTGTCCCACCCGTCACTGGCCCACGCCAAGTGAATGCGCCGGTTCGTATTTGACTTCCGGTCCGGGTGGCGAAGTGTACAAAAGCCGGTTCAGTGGCGGCTAGGTCATCTTCGGCCATCTGGTTAACGAAACAGCGAGTCTCTATGGCAACTCTGCCCTGAGATAGCTAAACTTTGCTAATACTTGACTCCACAACGCCGACCAAAGCCTCTCATGTCTAAGCCTTGATGACATTTCACAGGTTTAACAAGATCAGCTAGTAACAACTTGGCCGTCAGCAACCCAACTCCACCAGCTTCGAAAATTGACTGGAAGAACACCGTGTGTCACGCGGTGCTCTCCGATATTGGCATGCGCCGAGCCGTCAATCAGGATTCGTACGCAGTCATGTTGGCGGAAACCGAGACCGGCTGGGAAAAGTACGGTCACTTGTTCATGGTGGCCGATGGCATGGGCGCACATGCGGCCGGCGAAATGGCTTCGCGTTTAGCTGTGGACCTCGTCCCGCACCAATTCATCAAGCAGCAAAACTCACTGCCCGTGGACGCCCTGCGCAAGGCGCTGGTCGAAGCCAATGCAGAGATCTATCGACGCGGACAAGCCAACATAGAGTTCCGCAGCATGGGTACCACCGCTAGTGCCTTAACCCTGCTGCCCGAGGGCGCTGTACTGGCCCACGTCGGTGATAGTCGCATCTATCAGTTGCATGGTGATCATCTTTATCAGCTGACATTCGACCATTCGCTGGTCTGGGAGATGCAGGCTGCGGGCGAAGTCACCGATGAGACGGCCCGCAGCGGTGTCATACCGAAGAATGTGATTACACGTTCGCTGGGTCCCAACCCGACGGTGCAAGTGGATTTAGAAGGCCCCTTTCCGGTGAGTGTCGGCGATAGATTTTTACTATGCTCCGATGGCTTGAGCGGGCAGATTACTGACGAAGAAATCGGAGCGTTTCTGCGTGTATTGCCGCCGGACAAAGCGGCTCAGATCTTTGTCGATTTGTCCAATTTGCGAGGCGGGCCGGACAACATAACGGCCATTGTCGTCGAAGCGGTCGAGCCCACGATTGCGACTCATGATAAACGTGCCACGTTTTCTCGCCGACCGCCGCTGGACTTCAGCCTGTTCTCGCCAGCACTAGCGGTTGTCGCCGGTGTTTGTCTGCTAGCCGCGATGGTCCTACTAATGTGGAACGTCCCGGTAGCCATTGTGGCAGCCGTCCTCGGCTGCATCGCGCTGGCCACTGGTTTTTTGCAAGTCATGCAAAACCGAGGCCCCAGCGAAGACAGCAACTCGCGCTATGGCAAAGGCCCGTATCGGCAATTCAAAGCCGTGCCCACGTTGGCCCTGTTTGAACATCTGGCCGGCACCATGAAAGCCCTCCGCGAAGCAGCGGTCGAACGCAAATGGAAGATCGACTGGCCAGCCGTCGAAAAATCATTTCGTCAGGCTCGAACTGCCGCCGACGCGAAAGATTTTGCCACTGCCGTTCGCGTGCAATCGCAAGTCGTCATCGACCTTATGCAGCAAATACGCAAGCAGCGCAGCGAGCACGCCAGCGATTCCGCCATCGATCTCTAGGGATTGAGCTCGGCGGTTAAGCGTAATACCCTGGCCTCCGGGACAACAGTGTTACCGAGGCGCCTTGTAATTGAGCGGCGGTGCCGCCTTGTTACCGTTCCAGGCTCAAAGCCAGCGCAGGCGCATCCCACGGGGTTAAACAGAAATCTGGCCTATGCCGAGAAACGCATTCTAGAAATTGATTGAGTACAGGCCAGCTGCTTGGTACGCTAGAGAGTTGAACCTCTCTTATCTCATGCTCATCTGGTTCGAAAATAAATCGTGGAGGGCTGATCACGATGCACCGTAGATTTTGTGCACTTTGGCCGATGGAAGTGCCTGCTTGGGCGACGGTCTGTCTGTTCCTGTGGGCGACTCTGGCCGCATCACCGGTATTGGCTCAAGCGAAAAAGTACGCCCCGAAAAAGAAGACGCCTCCCAGCCAGCAGTTCAAGGGCTATGGCCTGCCCGCTCCGGTCAAGGAAGCGCCCAAGTTGGCAATGCAAGTTGCCCCCGTGGTTAGCTCTCGAGAAGCAGCCAAAAAAGGGGCGGCCAAGATCGATGCTTTGGTCGAAGCCAATTTGAAAAAACAAGGCTTGGAACCTAATCCCGACGCGGCTGAACATGTGTTCCTGCGTCGTGCCTACTTGGACATAGTCGGCACCATACCGAACTTGTTCGAGTATCGCGCCTACGCGCTGACCAAAGATGACGGCACGCGACGCGAGAAGCTGGTGGATACCCTGCTCAACTCGCCCGGCTACGTCAGCCACATGTTCAACTACTGGTCAGCTATTTTGCGACTGGTCGATCGCCCCAACAATAACATGATGGCCTACGCCTATCGCGACTGGGTCAAAGATCAACTGCGAATCAATCGTCCATATGACCAGTGGGTCTTTGACATGTTAACCGCCGAAGGCAAGATCTGGGAAAACCCAGCCGTAGGTTATGTGCTACGCGACGACGGGATGCCTTTGGTTCACGTCGACAATACCGTGCGCGTGTTCCTGGGCACTCAGATCGGTTGTGCCCAATGCCATGACCATCCATTTGATCATTGGACGCAAAAAGAATTTTACCAACTCGCTGCCTTCACCTCAGGCATCGCCACTCGCGACGGCAATGGTTCTGCCGCCTTCAAAAACGGCAATCCGGTCAATCGCATTCGCGAAGAACTACGCAAAAACGATCCGACAGCTCAGGTCAACGGTTCACTGAACCAACTGTTACAGGCCAATCTTTTTCGTGTTTCCTTTGATACCAAACGCGGTTTGAAATTACCGCATGACTACGCTTACTCCAATGGCAAACCGAATCAGGTCGTCGAGCCGGCGGTGTTGTGGGGCACCTTGCCCGAGCAATCAAAACAACAACCCAAACGTGTTCAATTTGCCAGTTGGCTGACCAGTCCCGAGAACCCGCGCTTCGCCAAAACGTTAGCCAATCGACTGTGGAAGAAAGTCATGGGCGTCGGTTTGATCGAACCGGTGGATGACATTCGCGATGACTCGCCATGCGCCAACGCTGAACTGCTCACCTTTCTCAGCGATGAACTGGTGCGACTGAAGTTCAATCAAAAAGAATTCCTGCGCATGGTGCTGTATACCAACACTTATCGACGCACGAGCAGCCCGTTTGATCCTTCGGAAGCCGAGTTCTACCATTACCCTGGTCCAACTCTGCGCCGCATGACGGCCGAGCAAGTTTGGGACTCCATTTTGTCAATCGCCGTCTACAACGCTTACCCTTACGAATTACCCAATACAGAACAGTTCGCACGTGTTGTGTCTTTGGATCTGGCTACTGTGAATGCCGGTGAATTGGCTCAGCACGCCTCGCAGTTTGACGCCGAAGTAGGTCCCACGGCGCGCAATCGAACCATGAACACGGCAGCCTATCGACGCCAGGTGCTGGCACGTGCCTCGGAGTTGCCGCTACCGTTACCTGCCGATCACTTTATTCGCCAATTCGGGCAATGCGATCGGGAAACGATTTCGGGAGACAGCCTGGATCCAACCGTGCCGCAAATTCTGACCATGTTCAATGGCCCGTTCACACATATGATGCTCGAGAAAGGTTCGATGATCTACGACAATATCCTGCGCGCCGCTAATCCGCGCGATCAACTGGAAGTCATGTTCATCAGCATTCTCCAACGACCGCCCTCCAGCGCTGATCGAGAAATTGCACTTCGCGAAATGAAAAGCGGCGACCCAGCCATGGGGTACGGCAATATCATCTGGGCACTCATCAATACGCGCGAGTTCTTATTCGTCCAGTAACGAACTCAAGCAGTAACGAACTCAAGCAGAACAACTCAATTGGCTAAAGTGGTTTACGGGGATACACTGACTATGAAACGCGATGTATTTGAATCTGTCGAGCGTCGATCGTTTATGGCCCACGTCGCCAAAGGTCTGCTGGGCGTCAGTTGCGCAGGTTTGGTCCAGCATCAAGCCATCTCGCCCATCGCCTGGGCCGCGCAGAATGCACCGATAACGCCAGGCAAAGCCAAAAGCGTGATCTATCTCTATATGAACGGCGCGATGAGCCACCTGGATACCTTTGATCCAAAGTCGACAGGTGATCAAAAGGGCGAGACGAAGCCAGGACAAACGAAAGTGCCCGGCATGCACATTTCGGACAAATTCGAGAAGTTGAGCCAATTAGCGGACAAGATGGCTATCGTGCGCTCGTTGACTACCACCACCGGTGCGCATGAGCAGGGTAAGTACATCATGCACACCAGCTACAAACAACTGAACTCGATTCGCCATCCTGCTTTGGGCGCGTGGGCTGCCAACATTTTGCCTAAGCACAATGCAAACCTGCCTACCAATGTGCTGGTCGGCTCAGCCGCTGGACATCCTGGTGCTGGATTCTTGCCTGCCGCGATAGCGCCGGTCCCCGTGACCAATCCAGCCCTGGGACTGGAGAATACACAAAGCCCTTCGTATTTGACGGACAACCAGTTCAAGAAACGCATGGGACTGGCCAGAGACTTTGATGAAGCCTTCAAGCGGCGTTACGTCAGCTCGGATATCAAGGCCTACGATGAGACCTATCGCGAAGCAGTAAAGCTCATGGGCTCAAGCGAACTGAAGGTCTTCGATATCAAAGAGGAGAGCGAAGAAATACGCAAGGCCTACGGTGAAAACACACTCGGACAAGGCTGCTTGCTCGCCAGACGCTTGGTTCAAAAAGGTGTGCGTTTCATTGAGGTCGAGTTCGGCTCTTGGGATCATCACCAAGATATCTACACCCGTCTGCCCGATATGATCGGTAAACTGGATATGGCGTTGTCATCTCTGATCCGCGATTTGCAGGCTAAGGGTTTGCTCAGTCAAACGCTGATCGTGTTGGCAACCGAATTCGGACGTACGCCGACGATCAACGAAAACTCCGGGCGCGATCATCATCCCGGCGTGTTCTCAGGGCTAATGTGTGGCGCAGGCATTCAAGGTGGTGCCGTTTACGGCGCATCCGATGCCAAGGGCGCCTCCCCCGACTCGGATGCCGTCGGCGTAGAAGACTTCAACGCTACGATAGCCAAAGCCATGGGCTTGCCTCTGGAGACGGAGTTCCACGCTCCTAATGGTCGACCTTTCCGTATCTGCAATACGGGTAAACCGATCACCAAGCTCTTGAGTTAGAAACCAAGAGTTCCAATGCGCCTGTGCATTCTTGGCGGCGTCGGTCTTCAGTCGGGCAAAGCGGACGCTAGCGCGCTTGCGGCTGATCAGCCGCTGGGCGTTAAGGCCGACGTCTGTTTCGAAACCTGCTCAGTGACTATACACCGCGAGAGAAAAGAGAGACGCGAGAGTTATGGCTGGATGTAACCACAGTCCATCTCTGCGATTCTCTTTCCTCTTGCGGTGTAGAGTTCCAGCTTGCACGGCCTGATGCGGCGCGGGCGTTACCTGTACCGCTATCGGCGTATCGAAGGCCATCTTACGATCTTTGCCGTTTGATCTCTCAATTGTGAAGCTGTAACGATTGTTTCAGCTAGTCCGATAATCTGCGTGGTCACGCGCACTCTGACGCTAATCACTCTGCGGATTACTCCTCCAGTAGCCGATCAGAGCGATAGGGCGTCTATGCACGTCGACACGTCCGTTTCGGGATCAAGGCACATTCCTCGCGACAACGCAGTAGCGGATTTCCTCACCTCGCTTACCCCGCAACAGACGTGTCCACATGCTTATTTAAGCGCTAGCGATTGCAAGCATTAGCCACGTGGGGAAGAACGTGAAACGTCAAAGTCTCATCCAGATGCTCGCCGTCAAGCTGGACGCGGGATTCTCAAGCTTTCGCCCTTGGACACTGTCCATTCTGATGTTGGGAACGGTGGCCGGCGCGTGGAGCAACCAGGCGGCGGCGGTATCTCCGGGGACGGACCAGCCTGCTACCTATTATGTAGGCGGTGATTTTCGTTTGCCATTTCGTGTCCAGCCTGGCGGACGTTGCCCGAAGCGGTTGGACCTGTTGGTATCGCGCAATGCCGGTCGAACATGGCAAATCTATCAAACAGCTACCCCCGCAGAAGCCGCTTTCGAAATCAAGCAGGCCGATGAAGGCCAGTATTGGCTGAAGGTTCAGACACGCGACACCTCTGCCGCCGTTGTTAGTCAACAAAACATGGTCTTGGTCGTCGATCGCACAGAGCCCACAGCCAAACTAGCTTGCCACTGGGATGGTGATGAAGCACTCGTCGTCCAGTGCCACGTCGAAGATTCCAACCTGGATCACCAAAACATTCAACTCGAGCTGCGAACCGGCGGCCAATCCGAGGGCCAACGTTTGACGGTCACCCAACAGACACAGACTAATCGCAATGGGCTGACCTGTGCGGCTGGCGTCCAACTGCCGCCCTGCGAGAGCTTTGAAATCTTGGTAACGGCCACCGACAAGGCGGGTAATCGTTGCGTTATAACAGAACGCTATGTCCATCCTCAATGTGCGGACAGCCTTGTTGACCTACTGCCCCCGGACTCTGAATCAACGGCCAGCGACAGCCAGGAACCAACTTCATTGGAAATGGCTGATTCTGACTGGTCCAAAGTTGAGTTCTTGCAGTCCATCCCCAAGCCAGTTATGCAACTGGCCTCGATGCGTCACACTGAGTCGCCATCGGAGTCGCCATCGGCCAGCAGCGCAGCCCGGCGAGAACCGTCCATTACGAGTGCCAACGTTCTGGAACTTGTACCTCCGGCTCGCCCTAATTCGCTGGCAGCGCAGGATTCATCCGCAGACCTAGGTGCATCAGAGACTGAGCGCATGAAGGCGGTTACCGATGTACCGGTTTTTCAGTCGGCCACGCGTCAATTGTCAGTGGGTTATGCATTGGATCCCAAAGCAGCCCACACGTTAGAACGCGTCGAACTCTGGTGCACGATCGATGAAGGTCGCACTTGGGAGTACTGGGGCGAGGACAAGGATTGTCAAAGTCCGTGCCGTGTGGAAGTAGAGCGCGCCGGCGATTACGGTTTTTGTATCGTGACAATCTATCGTGCGGGCCAGGCAATCGCGCGTCCGACGGCCGGCGATCGACCGACATTAATCGTCCATGTTTTGGATCAAGGCGACACGCCATAAGTCTAGTAAACGACGAGTTGCGGAGCGATTCGTCTACATCATCATCAACAGCTCAATACCTCATTTTGAGGGCTTCAGCCGACCAGAAGCTTGGGGGATGTTGGCTGTGTGTTGAACTTGGTTGCTCTTTGTACGGGTTGTAGCGCATGCGCCGCTGAAAAAAGCGAATTGTCGCTGTGCCTGCTCTTTTCGATCACGTGGTAGAGGTGCGAACGTGACCTAGAGTTCATTGTCCTGCAAACTTGCGGAGGTTTGTGGGCCCGCCGTGCTATCGGACGGATACTAAATTGCCATATGATCGCGCGACCCGACGTGGTTTATGGTGGGGCCCTGTTGAAAAGGAGGCAGCCGATGTCGATTGTTCATTGGCGCGCGAAGTTAAAACGTGTCATGTTATCGGAAGACGGCCCGACGGCCGTTGAATATGCAGTGATGCTGGCGCTGATTGTCATCGCTTGTGTAGGTGCTGTGAAGAACTTGGCCACCGCCACCGGTTCCAGCTTCGACCGCTCTTCAGCCGCGATAAATCAGGCCATGGGTGGCTAACTTAGCAGCACGCAACTGTAAGCTTTGTGGGCAGTATCTTGGTTTATCCGCGCAGGGTCAGAAGCCGCGAGTTCTCTCAAGCATGAGGTCAGCGATGGCATGGAGTCTCGCTTAGGACGCCGAACGGCGCCGCTGCGGCGCGACTTGGATCAAAACGAGTCTAATCGAAAAAATTTCTTCAGCGACCTACCATGCGACCATTCTGACTGCGAGCTTGTC
>JADLDX010000130.1 GCA_020846515.1 Pirellulaceae bacterium | reverse complement strand
GGTGTATCGGTGAACTAGTGCTGTGATACGCAAAAGTTGACAGGAGATATGGGTGAGTCATGACACCGGAGCGGGCTGTGCCACAAGGGACGTTCACGAACTCGGAGCCCAAGCGATCGCCTTGAGCTTGAGCAAACTCCGGGGCATAGATTTCAGCCAGAGGTCGGTTGAGCATCAAGTAGTCGGCACGCAGCAGATCGCGGAAGTCACTCGACTTGCTCCATACCACTTCCTCCAAAAACAGCTCCAACGATGTGCGTGTATCGCTGACGATGGCCGGCGTAAACTGCGGCATCAAGGCACTGTCTTTGGTAAGTTCCAGTTCGCTGTCCAGCTTCAGCCAGTGCCACAGGAACTCACGCATCTTCGCTTGCGTGCGCGGGTCATCAAGCATGCGTTCTGCTTGACTGGCGACTTGATCAGGGGTTTGCAGTCCGCCACGCGCGGCCGCATCCTGCAAGGCTTTATCGGGCAATGAATCCCACAGCGCGTAACTCAATCGGGTCGACACTCGTAAATCTGCCGAGCGGGCTTGACCGATTTCTCGAAACAGAAAGCTGGGGCTTTTCAAAGTTACCAGCACAACTTTCTTTACGGCTGATTCGAGGCCGGCGCCATTGCTGAAAAACCGATCCACTACCGCGTTCTGTTCGGCATCGGTGAGCGGACGAGCCCACGCCTGGCTGACCAGGCGATGGCAGTACTGCTTTACCTTGGCGGCGCGGTCTGCGTCATCGGCGCGGGTGTTGGCCAGGTTGTCCAGGCGGGCGACCACCATATCAGCCACCTGCAGCGCCGCTTCCGTCGTGGCCTGGTCCCATTCTTTGCTAATCGAATTGCCACGCACAAAGCCTGCGCTACTATCGTCAGGTGGAAACTGAGCCGAAACCACCATCACCTCACCAGTGCGAACAGCACGCAAGTTTCGCTCTGGTATTACGCGTTCCAAATCATGCGGTGGTTTCCACTTGAGCTTAATCGACGAAGTCAACTCACCTGATTTTTGGAACTCAAGTCGAATCGGGTAGGCGCGACCACCTAACAAGAATAGAGAGCCACGAAATTGTCGATCATCGCCCGATCGCACCCAAGCATCGATCAGCGGCGTGCGATCATTATTGACGTACAAGCGAATGGCATTTTCCGTTTCGGCGCACAGATCGTAGAACCCGGTTTCAGTGGGTAACAAGGCGCCTTCCCAGCGAATGGCCAGCTTGTCGTCCATGAAGTTCTCGTCGTCGGGCTTACCCGCACCGAAATCGAAATCGACCATCGGATCAATGCGGTCGATGAGACGTTTCTCGCGTTTGAAGTTGCGCGCGTCAAAGTACTCGCCGCGCAGGCCCGCCGCCGCCGTGTAGACTTGTTTGGATGACTGATTGGAGAATAGGTCCGCGATTGCGTTGCGATATTGGGAGACGGTCAGGCGGGCTAGCTCGATGCGTGCCGGACGCAGACGTTCCCGAGCCACCTCGGAATAAAATGCTTGATGGATGTAGGCTGCAACCGCGGCCGAATCCTCTGTCGAGCACTTCTCGGGCTCGCCCTCCGGCATGGTCTCGTCAATCACCTTGGCTAACTCAGTGATAGACAGGTCTCCCGCTAAGGGCTCGTTGTATTTGTCGCGAGTGCCTTGACCATCCAAACCGTGGCAACTGGCACACTGCGAGCGAAAGACTGACTCACCCTTGGAGAAATCTTCGCTGTGCGCAGTCTGGGGTAAACCGAATAGTCCAGCCGCCAAACAGCCCCACAGGGCGATTCGCCATCTGGTCATTTTGATCATCGAGTTCGGATTCATAGCCGTTTTTTGGGTGACCGCATGGTTCATAGGGCAGTTCGACAAGCTCACCGCTGGACGCTTGAGCCTGTTCGAAGATCTTGTGGCGGCCCACGAACTGAGGTGTAATCGGGACGCTGGTCGGGTGGCAGAACCAAAGGGCCTGCTATCGAGACCGTAGCGAGACATGGGTTGGGTAGGATAGGTACTGGGAGGGACCTCTTATTCTACGCTAGCACAGCAAACCGCGTCAAATGAGGCATAATGTCCAGAACCCAGGCTTCAGGTTTCAGACTCCAAGCTTCAGACTCCAGACTCCAGGCTGACTCCTAACTCCCCAGTTGCCAAACTGGTAGGGTTGTTATAATTCTGGTGCACCTGTCCGGGTGTCATCTGCGTGTTTGTCTTCACGTTCCAAACCTTTCGGTCCAGTTGGCGCAAGTGGCGCGGGGGACCATTCATTGTCTGGCCCTATGATCGCTATCGATAAAGCAGCTCAACTGCCTGAAGAACAACGCATCGTCATCACCGCTGTGGGGCTTACCAGTCCCAATGGCAACTCGCTGGAGGCCTATCGCGAGAATTTATTGGCCGGTCAAAGTGGCGTGCAAGACTACGAGATTCGGTATGTGGGCAAGACGCTGGCCGGAGTTTGCAATTTTCCGACAACTCAGTATCAATCGAAAAAGGATGTGCGACGCGGTACTCGGGCCGGCAGTGTCGGCGTCTGGGCGGCCAACGAGGCGATTCAACGTAGCGGCATCGACTGGTCCAACGTTGATCGTTCGCGAGTGGGCATCTATATCGGCGTAACCGAACACGGGAACGTCGAGACTGAGAACGAGATCTATCAGATCAAGGCATTTGACTACGACACTCAGTATTGGTCGCACCACCACAATCCGCGAACGGTGGCCAACAATCCAGCCGGTGAAATCGCGCTCAACATGGGCATCACCGGTCCGCACTACACCATCGGTGCCGCTTGCGCGGCGGGGAACGCCGGTATCATTCAAGGCGTTCAGATGTTGCGATTGGACGAATGTGATTTGGCATTGGCCGGCGGAGTGTCCGAGAGCATTCATACATTTGGCATCTTTGCCAGTTTTAAAAGCCAAGGCGCTTTGGCCTCGCATGCCGAACCGGCTCGGGCATCGCGGCCTTTCGATCGAGATCGAAATGGCATCGTGGTCTCGGAAGGAGCCTGCATTTATGTGCTTGAACGGCTGAGCGATGCGCGACGACGCGGGGCCAACATCATCGCTGAAGTTGTGTCGTATGCCATCAACACCGATGCCACGGACTTTGTGCTCCCTAATCCCCAGCGTCAGGCCGAGTGTGTCAATCTGGCACTCAAGCGTGGGGGCCTGGCTAGCGATCAGATCGACATTGTCAGCACGCATGCCACTGGAACATCCAGTGGTGACTCACAAGAGTGTGAGGCGCTCAGAGCCGTATTTGGTGGTTGTGAGCAGATCCACTTCAACAACACCAAGAGCTTCATCGGTCACACCATGGGCGCTGCTGGTGCACTGGAACTGGCCGGCAATTTGCCCAGTCTGAAAGACAAAGTCTGTCATGCGACCATTAACGTCGAGAATCTCGATCCCGACTGCGCGTTGCCAGGGCTAGTCACCAATCAGCCGCGAGAGATGCGCCGTGCGCGATATATTCTCAATAACTCGTTCGGCATGCTAGGGATTAACTCGGTCGTCATCGTCCGCAGTCTGTAATGTGGACGGGCAACTTTTTTCTGTCCTCCGTTTTTCTGTCTTCCTCCGGCCCGTACCGCTCGCGATTACTGGGTCCGGCTGGTC
>JADLDX010000129.1 GCA_020846515.1 Pirellulaceae bacterium | reverse complement strand
CGATCTGATCTTGCGAGCGTCGATTACGACCGCAGTCGTGATGTTGTTGATTGGTATGAGCCAAGCGATGAGCTGGTTGCTGGCGTATCAGAATATTCCTCAGTCGCTCGCAGCGGCGCTGCTTGGGGTTTCAGACAATCCGATCGTGATCCTGCTGATCATTAACGTTGTCTTACTGGCCGTTGGAACGTTTATGGACATGACACCCGCGGTATTGATCTTCACGCCCGTGTTTTTGCCAGTGGCGACTGCGTTGGGCATGCATCCAGTCCACTTTGGGATTATGCTGATCGCCAATCTCTGTATCGGACTATGCACACCGCCGGTAGGAACCTGCTTATTCGTAGGTTGCGGAGTTGGGAAGACGAGCATCGCAGCCGTCACGCGACCGATGATTCCATTTTTTGGCGGCATGCTGATCGCGTTGCTAATCATTACCTATTGGCCACCGCTGTCGATGTCGATTCCGAGGTTATTCGGTTTCGAATGAGGATGATGTAGACGAATCGCTCCGCGACTCGTCACTTCCTCAGCCTTCCGGCCTTGGGCCCACTACCGGATACAATTGCGTCAATCACCGACGACCATTGAATATGGGCTTTGCCCAAAAAACGAGACACTCAACCATGCGACGAATGCTCATCAACCACTTCTGTATCACGATCCTGATGCTGACCAGCCTGGCGATGGTGTCACCGAGTCTGATCCTGGCTCAACCACCGCCGCTGCGCGTCTTTATCTTTGCAGGTCAGTCGAACATGGTTGGCACGCACTCCAGGGTCGGGCACATTGAACGCTTTCCGCCCTTTGCCGATCTAGGTTCGCCTCAGGCTAACGTGTTGTTTTCCTATAAGCTGGGGCGCGAGCAGATGGCGACCTCCGATGGTTGGATTGCTTTGCAGCCAACGAGAGATTACTTCGGGCCGGAGTTGAGTTTTGGCAAACGTGTCTCGGAAAGTGTGGATGCTCGCATTGCCATCATCAAATGCGCATCGGGCGGTACGACGTTGGGTGAGGACTGGAATCCAGACTTGCCGGGCGGTTTCAAGCTTTACCCGCTGGCCCTGGAGCATGTGCGCACTTCGCTCGCCGAACTAGATCGCAGGCAGGTCGACTATCGAATCGAAGGCTTCATGTGGCACCAAGGCGAGAACGACATGTTCAACAAGGAATTCAAGCCGGTCTATGCCCAGAACCTGAAGAACTTTATCGCTAGTTGGCGTCGCGACCTCAAAGCGCCCGGCCTCAAATTCTATATCGGCGAGCTGTGCACGAAGACCATCTGGGGCATGGACAATCGAGACAACATGCTGGCTATTCGAACGGCGCAGAAGTCGGTCGCGGCCTCCGATCCGCTCGTGGAATATGTGCCAACGTCACACGATGCCGTAGAGATCGGTGGTGAAGCGGGGCTGCACTATCATTACGGCACGCTCGGCCAACTCGAGCATGGCGTGAACTACGCCGAGGCTTATCTGCGCACGATCGGCAAACTGACCGTCACCGATCGGCCGCTCAAAGTCTGGCCCTATGCTCAAGGCAGCCCCGTAAAACTGTTTGTCTTCGCTGGTCATCGCAATATGGAGGGCGAGCGTGCGTTCACTCAAGAGCTGAAGACACTGAAGGGCTACGAAGCATTGACCAAGGATAACCTTCAAGTCGCGTTTAAGTACAGCGTAGGTGGTGGGTTCAAGGCATCTAGTGCTTGGGAACCGCTTGGCCCGACTGGACCGTACGATACCTTCGGACCGGAGTTGAGCTTTACGCGCGCGCTACAAAGCGAAGCGATTGGCAATATCGCCATCGCCAAGTTCACGCACAGCGGCTCGCAAATGAACGACTGGACGCCGGAAGGTACGCAAGCCAAAGACCTCAACCTCTACGAAGCCTTTATCGCATTCATTCGCGGTGCGGTCCGTGAACTCGTCGATAAAGGACACACCGTGGAACTGGCTGGTATCTTCTATCATGTCGGCGAAAATGACATGGCCTTTAATCCTTATCGAAAGAATGCAGCCAATTGGCTGCAGGCGACTATCGCGGGCAGCCGTAAAGACTTGTCATTGCCGGCATTAAAATGGTACGTGAGCCAGCAGCCGCCGCCCGATCAAAAGGGGCTCAACAACGTCGACATCACAGCCAACTTAGCCGACCTCTCAGCGGCTGATCCGGCGCTGATCCATATCAAAGCCTTCGTTTTGCCAGCCCAGGCCGAGAACCTGGTGTTGAACACGGCTGGCATAGTGACGGTTGGCGAGTTGCACGCTGAGAGTTACCTCAAGCAACGTGTCAGACCATAGGTCAATTTAGCCGAGAGGAGAACACTCGCTAAGGTTTGAGCTATGCCTTCACGTGAACCGGGGAAGACTTATCGCGGCTTCTTGTTCGGAGGCCGTTTGTCGACCAACGGCCAATCAGGATGTTCCTGCCGAGCCGCCTTGAAAAGTTGCTCGGCTTTGGACACGAGGGCTGGTTGCGTGGCTGCCAGGTCTTTTGATTCAGATACATCGCTGGTTAGATCATAGATTTCGATGGGCTTAGAAGGACCATTGCGCACGGCTTTCCAGTTGTCCCAACGCGCGGCCTGCAGGGATGTGCCTTCGTGTAGCTCCCAATAGAAGTGATCGCGTTTGGGAGCCGCTCCACCTTTGAGAAATGGTACTAACGAATAGCCATCTGTTTTTACATTCTCAGGTAGCGTTGTTCCCGCAAGTTCTGCAACTGTTGGCAGAAAATCCCAAAAGGCCCAGGGTTCTTCGGTGACGCGGCCGGCCGGTACAGTGCCTGGCCACCAGGCCATCGACGCTTGTCGCAGGCCGCCTTCATACAAACTGCGTTTGTAGCCTCGCAGTTTGCCATTCATCGTTTGATCGAACAACTGGCCGATCTCTGAATTTGGTTCGAAAGAAGAACCGTTATCTCCTGAAAACATGACCAGCGTACGTTTATCAAGCTTGAGTTCGACCAACAGGTCCATTAAGCGGCCCACGTCACTGTCGAGACGAGTGACCATGGCAGCATAGTTTTTCTGAACATCGGCCCATGGCTTATCAGCATAGATGCCTTGCGAATCGATTTGAAAGGTTCCGTGTGGAAGGGTTACCGAGTAGAAGAGGAAGAAGGGCGCGTCTTGGTGTTGGCGCACCCAGTTGAGAGTTTCATCCGCGATTCGGTCTTGTGCGTAGACTGCGCCTTTGCCCATAACCTGCTTGTTGCCATCGTTGCCTACGAGTTCAATGCGTTTGTCGTCGTTATACAAGTAAGTTGGGAAATAGCTGTGCGCGTGACGCTGGCAGTTGTAACCGAAGAAATGGTCGAATCCATTTTTGAGCGGACTACCCGTAGTATCGAACATGCCCATGCCCCATTTGCCGATGGTCGCAGTTGCATAGCCTTGACTCTTAGCCATTTGAGCTACCGTGAACGTGCCGACCGGCAGAGGCTTTTGCCCTTCGGGTTGGATCTCGCGATTGGCGCGAATCGGACTGTGGCCTGTATGCAGTCCAGTCATCAGCGACGCGCGACTTGGAGCGCAGACGGTGGTTCCGCAGTAGGCTTGCAGGTATCGGGTCCCTTCGCGAGCCATGCGATCAAGGTTGGGGGTGTGAATCAATTTCTGACCGTAGGCCCCGACGTCGCCTTGTGCCAGGTCATCGCTGAGGATGAAGATGATGTTGGGCTTGTCGGCGGCAAATGCGGAGGCGTGAACCAGTGCCAGGCAGATAAAAAGAAACGATCGCCGATCAGTCAGATACTGGGAGAAGTTTAGTGTCATGTTGGTGGATTCATGCCAGAAGATTGCGAGAAATGTGTGTGGGTTATGCGTATCATTATGCCAGATAAAGTAGATTGATACATCCGACTGGGTAGAAAGACCGTTCAAAAT
>JADLDX010000128.1 GCA_020846515.1 Pirellulaceae bacterium | reverse complement strand
GTTCGGTAATGGCAGGATCCGCCGCGTTCAAACAAGCTTGCCCGAACGTAGACAGGACGAATGTGCAGAAACCAACCAGTTGCAACGTGTATTTCATGGCAGTAAACGATTGAAGGAGGGAATGTGTGTGTGTGGGATGTGTTTGAGGAACGCTTTGAGACCGACAAGTACTTTGGATGACCACTTTAGGCCACCCAGCGCCAACGGACAGTCGGGCCGAGCCATCATGTATGGTAATTACTCGGCCGAAATTACTCTGCTAGAAATTGCTTTACTCTGTTCGAAATTGATGCCCGACGGCCTCCATTTGGCAGCGATACAGACCCTTTCGGGCTGTGATGTAGAGAGTTTTATTGTCCGAACCACCAAAGGTCACATTGGCTGGATGCTCGGGAACTTCGATGATCCCCAGCAGTTTTCCGGTGGCTGCGTAGACCTGGATCCCCAAGCCGGTGGTTATGTACAGGTTACCTGCAATGTCGACGGTCAGTCCGTCACCGCCGGCGTTGGAATTGTCCGCAAGTTGCTTGAGTTCGCAAAACGGCTTGCGTTCACCCAGTTTTCCAGGCGATTTAATGGCGTACGCCAGCACCTGCCGCTGCATGGAAGGCACGACATACAACGTGGTCTCGTCGGGTGAAAGAATGATGCCGTTGGGGGCGGCAATGTCCTCACCCAGCCGCGTCACCGTGCCATCGGGTGCCCGATAATAAAACGCTTCGGCGCCTTGGGGCCAAGGATTGGGCGCACTGAATCGTGGATCGGTAAAGTAAATGCCACCTTGCTTGTCGATCACTAAATCGTTGCAGGCATTAAAGCGTTTATCCTGATACTTGTCAGCCAACACCTCGACTTCTTTGCTCTTCAGATCGATGCGCACCAATTGACCTTCCATCTGGCACGCCAACAACTTGCCTTGGCCAGCATACATCAATCCATTAGCCCGCTTGGAAGGCTTTAAGAACGTTTCTATCGAGCCATTGGGGCCGAGCACATAGATTGTTTCCGCCGGAATATCAGTGAAGTACAACGAACCGCCCGGTACGCGCGTGGGGCCTTCCAAGAACTGGAAATTGCCTTTCACCAGTTCCACTTCGCCCACCGGTCCAATACTGGGAATCGGATCCGCCGCCTCAACGCTGTGGACCAGCAGACTTAGCCCCAAAAGACTTAGCCCGAGAAGACTCAGCAGACTCAGCGTTCCACGCATGGCCGACGAGCGAACAGGGCGCAGAAGCAATGCCAGCGGCGAGGCCAATAACGATGCGAACATGTGGGGTGTCTCCAATACAAGAACGGTGAGGGCGTATCGGTTATTCTACTATGGGCCGACTATGGGCCGCTTGGGTAGTATTGACGAGTCGCGGAGCGATTCGTCTACAGGCTCCGCAATTATACAAACGGCTCCGCCTCGCCGGCGAGCTTGTCCAGCATGTTCTGCAGTTGCGTACGCAGGGTCGCCATGATGGGATCTTCTTGATCGCGCGGGGCTTTGTCGGCAGGCACCGTCACGGCCGGACCAATCTGGATGACGGCATGCAACCCACGATGCACGCGAGTACGGTCGGTCAGATCCTCTTCCAGTCGCTCAACCGTCTCAAGAATCCTGGTCACTGTCGTCGGGGGATTCAAATAAGTCGGTGGATAAGAGGCGACTTGTTGCGCTAAATAGATGGCCGTCAGATCGCGCCAATATTCATCGCGCTGCTGAGGCGTTATGGAAGGCTGGGTCAAATTGGGGACAATCTTCATGCGCAATTGTTTGATGCGCGGAATCAAGCGTTCCTGTTGTGGACAGCCCAACCACTTTTGCTCCAGTGGACCGAGCAGATGATCGACCAAGCGAGACTGGCGCTGTGAAACACTGCCCTCCTGAGAACTCCCCAAGTATTCAATCTCTTTTAGTGAGAGCAGGGCCAGCGTGATTTTATTGATGCGTTCCAGCAAATCGCCCGCGCTGCGACGGGACCAGGTCAAACGATGTTCTATCTCGGCCAGGACAGGTTCAACCGCCCGCCGCACATTCTGGCGATACAAGTACTTGATAGCCACGGGATGAATCACCACCTGGCCGCCGTCATGCTTTTGCCGCTTGCGCGCCGCGGTTCGGGCCAGAAAGGCCACGCCTTCTAGCAGAGGTTGCAACAAATCATTGGTGCGAAAGACGGCACCTTCGGGAAATACAATCAGCGGCCGCACCGCATTAACCAGACAATCAACCGCCGTATCCAGCGACTGACGATCAAGCCCTTCGCGATAAACACTGAACGCACCCATGGCACGGATGGCAAAGGCCTGCAGAGATGTTTGATTGAAGAGATGCCAACTTGCCATCGCAAACACATGCACCCCAATTGCGCGAGCCACCCAACCCATCGCCAGCGGATCGGCATATCGGCAATGATTGGGGGCCAGCAACACTCCAGCGCGATTTCGCAGCGACTCCTTCAGCAGTTCAACATCGCGCACTTCATACGATTCAACGCCTTCATGTCGCGCTAGATACAGGTCGGTCAAGCGCAACTTCTGAATCATCGATGGCAGTAGATTACCGCGGTGAGGCGGAATGAAGCGGTAAGGTTTTTCAACGATGATCTTCTGCATGGCCTGGTCTTTATCGCGACTTCTAACTGGACAGCGCTACTCTGAATCGGATTCACAGTGATTCGCTACTATTTCTCAGATATTAGCCGTATTGGCGTTAGCCACGGTTTTCGCTGAAAAAACGGGTTAACGCCGGCTAACGCCCAGCGGCTGATTCAAAGAGGCGCTGTCCAACTAAGTGCTGACGTTAACTCCGGTAGCCCTGAGGATGTTTTTGATGCCAATTCCAAGCCGTCTGGACGATATCATCGATCTTGACATATTTGGGTTTCCATCCAAGCGTACGCTGCGCTAGCGAGCTATCAGCCACTAACTCCGCCGGGTCGCCCGCCCTGCGCGGAGCCAAGACCTCTGGAATTGGATGGCCGGTGACTCGACGGCAGGCTTGAATGACCTCATGCACGCTGTGACCATGACCGGTGCCCAGGTTCAGTTGCAAGTTCAAACTGGGCTTTAACATCTGCAGCGCAAGCAAGTGGGCTGATCCCAAGTCATCCACATGAATGTAATCGCGAATACAGGTGCCATCGGGCGTCGGATAGTCGGTGCCATAAACCGAAATGGCATCGCGTTGGCCCAACGCAACTTGCAATACGATCGGTATCAAGTGCGTTTCCGGATCATGGTCTTCGCCGATGGATCCATCGGCACTTGCGCCCGACGCGTTAAAGTATCGCAGCGCAGCGCAGCCAAAACCGTATGCATGGGCGTAATCGGTCAGCGCATGTTCGATGACCAGTTTCGTAAAGCCATAGGGATTGATCGGTTGCTGGAGCGTCGTCTCGACGATCGGCACGATGTCGGGCTGGCCATAGGTGGCCGTCGTGCTTGAGAACACGATGCGCCATACGCCGGCGGCGCGCATGGCCTCGAGCAATTCAAGCGTGGCGATGACGTTATTTTGATAATAAATGGCCGGATGATTGACCGATTCATTGACCAATGCGAAAGCGGCAAAATGGATCACCGCATCAATTTCGTAGTCGCGAAAGACGCTGATCAACCGCGCGCGATCGGCCAATTCACCCTCGATCAAGCGACCTGGTGGTACGCATTGTCGATGGCCGCGCGATAAATTGTCGTAAACCCAGACCTCATGCCCTGCGGACATCAATTGCCGGACCGTATGGCTGCCGACATACCCCGCTCCACCGATCACTAAAATCTTCATCACGGTTTTCCCTCAAAGTTGTTACCGGCGGCACAGTTGGCCATTGGGTTCCAGTAGGTTATGAGTAAAGCGTCAGATCCATGCGGACACCAGGGCATCTGTGACCGATCCGGACATAATGCGCAGCGAATTCGTGCACCAGGACCGCTGGCATGACTGGCTACTACACTCGCTAGAGACCGAACGCTTAACTATGGCACCTAGCAAACTACAACGATTGCGTGAACAAGGCCGCCCGACTGCGGCGATCCCGCAAGCTGCCCCATCTTCCGACTGGCACCAAAAGTTTACCGATTATTTACGTTCTGAGTGCCACCTGGCGGAAAACACAGTCGCTGCTTACGGGCGCGATTTGCGAAAACTGCTTAATTGGTTGGGCAGCCGGTCGATCGCCCGTCTTAAACTTGCGGACTTAAGCGACTTTATCGCCAGCCTTCAAAAGGACCGCCTGGCCGCCAGTTCCATATCGCGTGCCATTGTAGCCACGCGCATGTTTTTCAAGTACTTGCAATTGGAAGGCATCATCCGGGACAATCCGACCGAACTGCTGGCTACGCAGAAGATGTGGCAGCGGATTCCGAAAGTCCTCACCCCCGCCGCCGTCGATCGCTTTCTGACCTCGCCTAAGCGTTATGACCTGCAGGGTTTGCGTGATCGAGCCATCTTGGAGTTGTTGTACGCCACCGGTTGCCGTGTGAGTGAAGTCTCTAATCTATTGCTGGCTAACGTGCACTTAAAGGAAGGCTACTGCCAGGTCGAGGGTAAGGGTTCCAAGCAGCGTATGGTGCCGATCGGCTCGCGCGCCGTCGCAGCCATTACGGAGTACCTGCAAACGGTCCGGCCGGGTTTAGTCACCGGCCATGATCCGCAGAGCGTACCTTGGTTGATTCTCTCGCGCAGCGGCAAACGACTGCGCCGCGAGGCCATCTGGGAACTGGTCAAACGCTACGCGCTGCGAGTCGATGTGGATCCTGACATCAGCCCGCACACCATGCGTCACAGCTTTGCGACCCACCTATTGGCCGGTGGTGCAGACTTGCGGCAAATCCAAGAGATGCTCGGCCACGCCAGCATCCAAACCACTCAGATCTATACACAAGTTGAAACCTCGCGCTTGAAACGAATTCATACGAAGTTTCATCCTCGCGCTTGATTGGACAGCGCCCTCCAGCTCGGTCCACCGTCTGGCGACGGTGGCT
>JADLDX010000127.1 GCA_020846515.1 Pirellulaceae bacterium | reverse complement strand
TAGTTTGCTGCTGCGCAGCAGCAGAACTAACCCTCCCAGCGCAGCGCCCGGGAGGGTCGAAAAAACAGGCGCTACTGCAGCCTGTTTTTTCGGGGAGGGTGCGTGCGCCGCACAGACGAGTTTGCAGCGAAGTACTTCAGGCTTTGGTTAGCACGGGAGGCCCCCTCCCCGACTGAGCTGACGCCAGTCGACCCTCCCACTGCTACGCAGCAGGAGGGTTAGTTCCCTGCTCCCACTGCTGCGCAGCGGGAGGGTTAAGATGTGTCGGCAGGTTTACCTACGTGGGTAGCCGACTCCTGAACTATTCCAGCGACGAGTTTGCCTTTCATGGTCAGCAAGAAGATCCATAGCGTGTGGCGCAAAGAACGATCGCAGCGATTCGCGGCGCTCGTCGCGACATTCGTCATCGTGGGCAGTGGTTTGCCGGTCGTGTGGAAGATTGGTCCGGTGGACCTAGGAACTGCCTTGCCGTTGGTGATTTACAGTGTTTTCCTGACATTTCTCGGTGCCCGCTACACCGTCGGACTGTGCTGGGTGGCGCTGGCCACGGTCAACATGCCAATTCTGTTCACCACTGGCGATGCCCGCTGGGACGCTATTCGTAACGGTTTGTTTGTGTCAGTTGGTGCCTTGGCCATCGCTTGGGCTCATCGCCAACAACGTATGCGATTGCAACAACGTGCCCGAGCACGTCGACGCCTGGTCGGACGAGTGAAGAGTCGAGCCAAGCAGTTGCAGCGAACCGGGTCTGAACTACGCTTGGCCGTTCAACGCTCGGAAACCGCACATCGTACACTTCTGGAACACTTACCAGTTCACGTCCTGCAAAAAGATCTCGACGGCCGGTTTATCTTTGTCAGCCAGTCTTTCAGCAGTCTATTAGGGCGCGAGATCGATGACATTTTGGGTAAGACCGACCATGATTTTTACGATGAAGCGATTGCGACTAAGTTCCGTCATGATGACTTGCGTGTCACCCGCGATGGCAAGATCGTCGATGATATTGAACGCACTCAATTGCCCGATGGAACCATCGCTTACATGCAAGTGCGTAAAGCGCCGCTGCGCGATGTCACGGGAACTATCGTTGGCGTACAAGGCATTTTTTGGGATGTCACTGAAGCACTGAGTGGACGCAAGCAATTACAACGCATCGAGTCTTGGGCGCACGCGTTGATTCAAGCCGCCTTGGATGCCGTGCTGATCGTCGACGTCGAAGGACGAGTTCTGGAAGTTAACCCGGCCGTCGAAACGATCCTGGGTTATCACCAGCAAGGACAAGAGCACCCACCCTTGGGCGAGATTATGCGCGCCGCCACCAACGCGCTGGTGACCACAGAATCAGGGGCCATCAGGCTACCAGATACTGGTGAAGAAACGCCCATCTCCAGCGAACCCTCGCGCACGAAAGAACGCAGAGCCCAAGATAACGCGTCGCGGAACCAGGGTGACAAAAGTTCTGGATCGGATAGTAGCGACCCGGTACTGCTGAATCGATTGCTCAAGCAAGCCACTGGACGGCGTATCGAAGTCCGCTTGCGCCGACCAGATGATACCTGGTTTGATGCTGAAATTTCCGCTCATCCATTGGTAGTTGAGAACTCGTCGGGTTGGGCCATCTTCATTCGCGACATTACGCGACGCAAACGCTCGGTAAGTGAATTGCAAGCGGCCAAAGAAGCGGCCGAACGGGCTAACATGGCCAAGAGTGAATTCGTTGCCAATGTCAGTCACGAACTGCGAACTCCGTTAACAGGCATTGTCGGTTTACATGAACTGCTAGAACGATCCCATCTGGATGATCAGCAACGCGAATACATCGCCCTGGCACGTAACTCCAGCGATAACTTGCTCGCGCTCATCGACGCGCTGCTCGACTTTTCCAAGATAGAGGCTCATCGACTTGAACTGGAGTGTGAAGAATTCGATCTGCTGGAGTGTGTGGAGTCGGCCGCTGTCGCGCTGGCCGCCCGTGCGCAATTGCGTGGACTCGAGTTGGTGATCGACTGCGCACCGAACTTACCATCAAGAGTGATCGGCGATCGTCAAAGAGTCCGACAAGTCTTGCTGAATCTGATCGGCAACGCCATCAAGTTCACTCAGCGCGGCGATATCTGCGTGCGAGTGGAACTCGACGAATCGGCTCCGACGCTTTCGGCGGCTGATCCTACTAACGCCCAACCCCACCCAGAGAAATCTGACTCAAGCATATCTGACACGCGCAAATCTGGCGCAGAGGTAACTGGCAGCGCGCCAACGGGCAGTGCTTGGATTCGGTTTAGTGTGATCGATGCCGGTATTGGCATTGCCGAAGAGACACAGGCGGTAATTTTCGAGGCGTTTCGTCAAGCAGACAGTAGTACGACCAGGCGGTATGGGGGAACCGGCTTGGGCTTAGCCATTTGCCGGGAACTGGTGCACTTGATGGATGGTACCATCTCGGTGGCCAGTGTTCCGCAGCAAGGCAGTACATTCACTTTCACTCTACCAATGCAAGTGACCCAATGGGGCAGCGTCGGACCGACTACCAATGACGAACTGGCGCAGACTAATTCAGGGTCGATGAAAGTCGCCTTAGTCGCTCAATCAACTCTGTGGCAGCAAGTGCTCGCTCGTGATTTGAAGACCTTGGGCTGCGAGGTGGTTTGCATGGATGTGCCGCAGTTGTTGGCTCGCGAACCGAAGCCATTGTTTTCGGCCGGCAACCACACGGTCATCGTCGCCGACTACCGCGAATTATTGAATCAGCAGCCGTCTAGCTTGCCGGTCGTCGCCCGAATTGTGCTAACGGTACCCTTGGCGTTTGCCAGGCCTAGCCAAACACCTGCTTGGTTACGTCATGCTGATTACCATTGGTTGCAGCGTCCGATCTGTCGCGATGAATTGCAACGTGTGTTGTCAGACGATGTCGGTGATGAACATCCGTCACGTCGGTTTGAATTGGAAAAACAGCCACCGGCGACTCGGGCTGCTGACATCCTGTTGGTAGAGGACAGTCCAATCAATCAAACTGTGCTCCAAGGCATTCTGCATCAATTGGGGCATACGGTTACCTTGGCACAAAACGGACGCGAAGCGATTGGCAAATGCGCGAGCAAACGCTACGACGTCGTGCTGATGGATATCCAAATGCCGGAAGTGGACGGCTTGGAGGCCACTCGACAAATCAGGGCGCATGAACAAGCCATTGGCGCCCAAAATGCCTACATCATTGCATTGACGGCCCACGCAATGCCGAGCGATCGGGAACAATCGCGAGCCGTTGGCATGAATGGCTTTTTGGTCAAACCGATCCCGCTCGAAACCTTGCGCCAAGCCATCTTGGCTGTACCGTTGCTGCACGTCGAAAACGCGGATCTCTCCGCCACGGGGCCAGGACTCGCAGAAACATCCACTGCCTCAATGTTTATCAAGTTAGAAGATTTAAGTGTCTCGCCTAAGTCGTCTGAGGGACTGGGCTCTACTGAGTTACATGCAGCCACGGGCGAGTCGACTCACCATTCGACGGACATGGGCACTGAAGCAGTGCACGATTGGACGATCGATGAGTGGCCCAGTTTTGAAGACGTAGTCGAGTTGCTCGGGGGCAATACAGCGTTGGCCCACGAGGTTATTGAATTATTGAGCCTGGAAGCCAAACGACTGGTGACTATGTTTGCTCAAGCCAGCGAGGCCCATGACCAAAAGGAAGCTCGTCGAGCAGTGCATACACTCAAGAGCAATTTTCGCAGCGTGGGATTGTTCGAAGCGGCCGACCTGGCAGGCCGCTTTGAAGTTTGGGCACAGGCGTCCAATTGGTTAGCCATGGACCAGCACCTTTATGAACTCGAACAGTGTATTGATCATGTCATAACGTGGTGCCGTTCCGTCTTGACGTTGAAACGAAAAGATTCTGCGGATCTTGGATGAACATCGAATCATGTTCTGCACTTCTGTAGACAGATTTCCTAGACAACCCGGGCCAGTACGTCGACTAGATCGTGGGTCGACTTGCTAATGGATGTTTCGTACAATTAGGGGTGACATGAACTCGCTGTTCGCCCGGCACGAGGCACATCACGGTACGACAGTCCGATTCACATCCATCTTTCGCGCATTGCAGTCATCAGGAGCAGCTATGGCGAGCACTCCGCAGCCAAGGTCGTTGTCACACTCGAAGACATCGGGTTCTTCGACACCGATCCAACTGAGGCATGAAGAACAAGCCTTGGCCTTAGGGCAGGTAATTACGCGCAGACATTTGGTTATGGAAGACATTCGCCGCCGAACCAGCGAAATCGCCGAGACGGTGCTCAGCCATTCCCGTGTCATGAAATCGGGTAACTTTACCTCGACGACGGCCGCCGATTTGCAACGCATGGCGGAGCTGTACGATGTGCTGTTCTTCGATTCGCGACTGCTACCATTGGCTCGATTGCACGGTATGTCGTTCCGTTGGTCGAGCCGTATGACCAGCGCCGGGGGCAAAACCATTCGATCGGTACATCGACTACGCGGACAACGGGCGACGAAGACCTCGTATGAAATAGCTCTGTCGGCTACCCTCTTGTTCCAAACTTTTGGCGACTTGGAGCGACCGATTCGGGTGACCGGGCATGTGTGCTCCAATCGCATGGAAGCCATGCAGCGGATCCTGGAGCACGAGTTAATTCATTTGGCAGAGATGTTGGTCTGGATCGACAGCAACTGTGCCGCTGGACGATTTCAAACGATCGCTCATCGCATTTTTGGCCATACCGAACATAAGCATGACCTGGTGACGCAGCATGAACGCGCGGCCAAGAAGTTCAATGTACGCGTGGGCTCGATGGTCTCATTCCAGCATGAGGGCCGGCAGTTTATCGGCAAAGTCAATCGCATCACACGTCGAGCCACAGTGCTGGTACCAGATGCCGAAGGTCAAAAGTACGACGATGGCAAGAGTTACCGCAAGTTCTACGTGCCGCTGGCGCACCTAAGCTTACTCAAATAGTCTGATCGCCGTCTCGTAGCCGAGTCGCTCCGCGACTCGGCACTCGGCTTACTGCACGCGATGGGTTGGCACTGGCCGGCCAGGTCGAAAGCTCTGTACGGAATCGATATGGGCAGAGGCCTGGTAGCGAGCGGCCACGGCTGCGATGGCCG
>JADLDX010000126.1 GCA_020846515.1 Pirellulaceae bacterium | reverse complement strand
CGGGCCGACAAGGCACACGTCGAGTTCAGCGCGCACGTAGAACCAGCCGAGGTCAAAGCCGGCGGCGAAGCGACGCTGGTCATTACAACCAAGTTGGACAAACCCTTTCATATCTACAAATATGTGCCCGGTAGCGATGAAACGCAGTATCGCACTTTGATCGTCCCCACCAAAAAGGGTGTCGTGAAATGGGGCGAGCCGCTAACAGACGCTAAGGTGCATACGAACAACGATCTTGGGTTCGCCGTTGAGTATCATGCGGGAGAAGTGCAGTGGAAGATTCCACTACGCGTACCGGCCGATACACCAGAAGGTCCGCAGGAATTGGAACTGGTCATGGGCTACATGACTTGTACCGATGAATCATGTGACCCGCCCGCCGGTTTGGTTGCCAGTGGCGTTTTGAATGTGGTTAAGTCGCCGGGCGCGACTCCTCTGGCCGCGCTGACAATTCAAGAGGCCAAATCGAATCTTGCTGCCAAGCAAGAAAACCTGGCCACTTGGATTGATTTCAAGGCTGACATCAAGGGTAAGGGCGACGTGGCCGCTGGCGGAGCGAAGAGCACTGATACACAAGCCACCGGTGGATTGGAAACTGGTCGGCTGAGTGCCATGACCATGTTGTTTGCGCTCATGGGCGGCTTCATCCTGAACTTCATGCCGTGCGTATTGCCGGTCATTGGGTTGAAAGTTTTGGGCTTCGTTGAACAGGCCGGCAGCTCTCGCGGCGAAGTGATCAAACTGAATCTGGCTTATGTCTTTGGTATTTGCAGTGTTATGTGGGTCTTGGCCGGCATCACGGTCGCGACGTCGAACACGTTTGGTTGGGGCGATCAATTTACAAAGTTCGAATTCAAATTGGCCATGGCCGCGTTGGTCTTTGCGATGGCCCTCAGTTTCTTGGGTGTCTGGGAGATTCCCATTCCTGGTTTTGCGACCAGTTACAAATCGAATCAATTGATGCAACGAGAAGGCGTATTCGGCGCTTTTTCAAAAGGCTTGTTCACGACAATTTTGGCTACGCCCTGCTCCGGTCCATTCCTGGGATTTGTATTTGCGGTAACCGTTACGCTTGACCCGGTCGGTGTCTTTGTGGTGTACACGCTGGTCGGTTTGGGGATGGGGTTGCCATTCCTGCTGCTGTGCTTTCAGCCGCAAGCCGTCAAGATGCTGCCCAAGCCTGGGGCATGGATGGAGACGCTCAAAGAGGCTCTGTCATTTCCGCTGCTGCTAACCGTCGTGTACTTTGTGGCCAGCATCGGCTCCGACTACCGCATTGCGACGTTTTCGACCTTGATCGCCGTTTGGTTTGGATGTTGGTTGATTGGTAAAGTACCGATCTATGCCGATCGGCATGTGAAAGTTAAAGCCTGGAGCGCGGCACTGGCTACGATAGCCCTGTGGGGTATGCTCAGCTTTTCATGGTTGGGCCCGATCAAAACTGATATGCCGTGGGAAGCTTTTTCTAACCAACGATTGGCTGCTCTGCGCGGCGAAGGCAAGACCGTGATGATCGACTTCACGGCCAATTGGTGTTTGAACTGTCAGGCCAATTCTCGCTTGGCCATCGAGGTGCCCAATGTGATCAAGTTAGTAAAGGCCAATGGTGTCGCGCCGCTACTGGCGGATAAGACTGAGCCTTCGCCAGAGATCGATGCCAAGTTGCGCGAGTTGGGCGCGAGTGCTATTCCATTTTTGGTCGTCTACCCTGCCGATCCGCAGGCGGACCCAATTATTCTCAACGGTACTTTCACTCAAGACAAGTTAATCGCCGCGTTGAAGAAAGCTGGGCCCAGTCGCAACGGGGCAGCAGCCAACGTCGCATCTCGCCGCCCCGCGAACCTGCGTTAGTAGCCACCCGTCGCCAGACGGTGGACTGTAGCCACTCGTCGCCAGACGGTGGACTGCATGGACTCCGCTGTTGGCACATTCCACCGCTTGGCAGCGGTGGCTACTGAAGAAATCCACCGCTTGGCAGCGGTGGCTACTGAAGAAATCCACCGCTTGGCAGCGGTGGCTACGGGAGGCGCTACGTCGACGTCTGCTCAATAGTCACGGAATGGTCCACGTGGTTCGGACTGTTCCATCTCGGATAGCCACTGGTCGAACTTCTGTTTCATCATGGTCAGTACTTCGGGGCGCTGAGCTGAGAGGTCGTGCTTTTCTGACTGATCGGTGCTTAAGTCAAAGAGGCCCGAACCCTTGGCCGACTGAACCCATTTCCAGTTCTCGACCCGAGCCGCGCGATCGGCTCGACGTTGCCAGAAGAGCGAGTGACGTGGCGAGTTGCCAGTGCCGCTGAGCACGGGCCAAACGTCAAAGCCATCTAGCTGCACGTCTGTTGGGCGGGCAGTTTGCGTGACCTTGAGGATCGTGGGCAAGAGATCCATCGCGCACAAAAACTCATCGGTGACTTTCGCAGGTGGAATTTGTCCAGGCCAATGCGCGATCATTGGCACGCGGAGTCCCCCTTCCCACATAGTCGACTTCTGTCCGCGCAGCGGTGCGTTGCCACCATTGCCAGAGCCACCATTGTCGGACATGAACAGGATGAGTGTGTTGTTCAATTGTCCATTCGTCTCGAGGCGCTGGACGATCTGGCCGATGGCAGCATCCATCTGTTCAACGGCCGCATAGTAGGCCGCCAGCGATCGTGAGACACCGCGCGAAACCTGCCGTTCGATTTGCGTAGGTGGTGCTTGAACACCGACCTTGGTCTTTTCACCTGGAGCTGCGTCGCCGAACGAAGAAGCACTATGGGGGGCATTGAAGCAGAGATAGAGTAACCATGGTTTGTCGATCGGTTGATCGATGAACTTCAAGGCCTCGCGTCGAAAGACGTCGGTGATGTACTGGCCGCGGTCCTCTGCTGATCGTTGGTTGTCACGAAAGATCGAGT
>JADLDX010000125.1 GCA_020846515.1 Pirellulaceae bacterium | reverse complement strand
TACTCTGCGTTACCCGGGGACTGTAGCCCGCAACTGATGTTGTGCTGAAGAAACCGGAGCTAACGCCGGCTAACGCCCAGCGGCTGATATCCCCAATCGTTTAACAGTCAGCCGTAGGCGTAATCGACGTTACCGGGGGGCTATAGCCCGCAACTGAGGTGGTGCTGAAGAAACCGGGGCTAACGCCCAGCGGCTGATCGATTCCTGAGCGTCAGCGACTGTCAGGCGGGCGAAGTCGGCTTGTGTGTCGAGTTCAGGGACGTTTTGTACACCGCGAGAGGAAAGAGAATCGCAGAGGAAGGCAGGGGAAACTTATGACGGAGTTGGTCTACGATGATTTGGGCTACTATGATGCTGAGGTCAAGCGAATTCGCGTGAGTACGAATGATCAATATGGTTTCTGAGACGAACATGCCCTACAGGCAAAGAGGTCCCAGAGTCTCCTTGAATAGCCCTACATTTCGCTGAGCCATTCTCCGGGTTCCCGAGTATTGTTGTCCCTCACACGCTTATCTTTGAAGAAACATAAATCCTCATGAGCTGGCTTGTCTCGATACTGGTTGCGCTTATTTCAGGCGTGGCAGGATTGTTTCTGGCGGGATTCATCGCCAACGCTTGTGTGTCTTGGTACCAGATATCTAGTCGCGAAGGTGCCTCCGGCTATTTTGTGATTGCTGTGGCCATGACTGGTGGCATCGCTGGAATGTTCCTGGGTTTGATCACCGCGCGCATGATCGCCTGGAGTTATCGACCCGGTTTTGGCCCAGAGCTGATCGGTTCGCTAAGTATGCTACTGTTGGTGGCGGGCGTGGCCGCATGGTTGTGCCGAGCCTTGGCGGACGTTGCACCAACGCGGGATGGCTGCGAACTTAATCTCGAGGTTGAGTTTCGCTTTGCAAATACTTACGCGCCCGAGCAACCGCCGACCGCCGTCGGCGACTGGGAGTTCACCTTCGCTTCGATTTCTGGTCGGACGCGCCGCGCGCATTGGGTAGGCGAAATACAGTCGGTGGATGCACGGTTCGAAGATGGGCAGTGGATCGTGCCTACTCACATCACGCTGGCCACGGAACGTGGTAGTCGCATGGTGACGCTCGCGCCCCGCACCGCCACAGAGGTGATGAGTTTTGCTCTGCCTCTTCCCGCGCGTCCGGGACCTGAATACGAACAGTGGAGCGAGTGGCTGCCGAGGCAGCAAGCCCACGGCCAGCCATGGCCTGCAGACAAAATGTCTTATCGCTTTCGAGTTGTGAAGATTCCCTTGGCCAATGAATCGTAGGCCCGTTCGTTCATGCACAACGCGGTCAGGATTGTGATGTGAACTTGCGGACATGCATTAGTCGATCGTATGATCGGCGGGCATCCATCCACCCGCTGCGTAAACATCGAATGTTTTTTACTCCGACAGCGCTGTATTCCATAACCCGGGGGTCAGGGTAGCTTTTCCATTTGCAGGTAATACTCACCCAGACGTTTCAGGGAGGCAGGATACTTATGGTTGCGTAGCCAGGAGGTATATGCGACGCGTTGTTTAAGAGCGATCGCTTTTGTCCAGAGTAAACCCGATCCACTCACGCTCACGGTCCCGATTCCACGCGGATCAACGGCCGATTGGTACGAGATACTGTTGGATCCCTTTTCGAAATTCAAGCTAACCGATTCCTCTTTGGGGTCGCCAAACGCTCTGGTCGTCCAACCCAAGGCCTTTAGGGCATCACTGTATTCTTGGGATAACTTGACCAGTGAAGTTTTCTCGAGTTCAAACTTGATTTGCCCATAGTCAGCTTGATAGGTGGCTGGACCGGCAGCATGCAAGATGGGGAAGTCGGCCGCTTCGATGCCTGAGTCGGTCGATGGTGTCTGAGTTTCATTGGATACCGCCGCACCTGTCGCGGCCGGTTTCTGCCACGACTGTTGACTGTATTCGCCTGCTCGAATGCGCACCATTTTGTCTTCGGTGGGGGCCAATGCGATCGTTACATCTCGTTGACCCCAGCGGTATGGCAGATAGACGACATCCTTGGCGATCCGCCGCCCCGTCTCGCGTGGTAGCCAACCTTGACTCTTCATTGCGTCGTCATAAAACGCCGTGGCCTGCTCGAGGCTGAGCGATGTGTTGGCCACCATCTGAGTTTCTTGATTATCATCCCATTCCATCAGCCCAGCGTCAGGCGGAACTGGGAGTGTATGGAGCGACAGCGACATACCGTAGCTCACGACAAACAGCGCTGCATCATCCCGATCCCGTTGGACGGTGACTCGCAAGACAGTGCCGTTTTTGACAAACTCCATATCTCGTTCATCTTTAGATTCGTTCTGACTTCGATTGAGTCGCGCGATGGCAGTCCAGCCAGCGGCATGCAGCTTTTTGAGTAGTTCGGTTTCGATCTGGAGTAGATTTGCCTTGACTTTATAGATTGAACTTGCGTCGCCCTCGTAGACGGTAGCGGTACGATATTCGTCCAGCTTGGGTGTTTGGCGAAGATCGTAATTGCCAAGCAGGGTAGCACTGACAAACGATTCCGTCGGCTTGTCTCCATAGAATGATATGTTTAAAAGAAACCCATTCTTTCGAAATGCAAGCGAATACTGAGTGGCCTGATCAAAAGACTCAGCCCAACCGCGTTCAGCCAAGATAGTGCGATAGAATGTCTTGACCTCTTCGACACCCACTGGCGCCGAGTAAGAACTCGTTGCGAAGTTATCCGACTGCGGTTTCGAGTTGGGCAATTTGGGCAGCAGTCGCAGGTCAACCACTTGTAAATTCTCTGCGGTCGTCGCTGGGCTTTTCGGGGTGGAATTGGCGGTGACTGCTGGGGCGGGCAATGCGGGCAGGCCGAGAGTCTTGCCTTCTTCGGGGCGGCCCCAGATGCGTGTGCGTCCCCTTTCGGTTCCCACCAGCAACAGATGGGAATTGGGCATCCAGTCCAGATCGCTGATGGCAGAACCCGAGCCATCGATCACTTGCACCATCTGCCCTGAGGCAGCATCCAAAATATTTACCATATTGGCCGATGCCACAGCGACCAATTTGCCGTCCGAGCTCAGCCGAATGGTTGAGTTGCGGGAGGGTACGCCACGGTACTCGCCGACGGCACGATCATCCGACAGGTTCCAACGTGTCAAAGCCTCGCTCGCGCCAAATAGAATCTCCTTTCCATTTCCTGTTACGGCAACGGCCGTTTGATATTTTTCCGATGGAAATGTTTTGATCTTCTTGCCGGACTCGGTATTCCAAGTGGACATGGTTTCACCCGCGGCGATTAATACTTGCGGAGCGGTGTACTGCAAGTGCTTCACTTCATTGGTGTCGACTGTAAAGCTAGACTTCTTTTCTAGCGTGTTGGCATCCCAGATGGTTACTTCACTCACGTAGGGAACGGTCGCTATCTCCTGACCGTCCGGCGAAATGGCCATGCGTACAATACCGTTGGTTCCCGTTGGTTTGGACGAGATCTCTTTCAGGCCTGCGAGGTCAAACTTTCGTAGAAGTCCTTTGGCGTTGCCGGCGAGACACCATTGACCAACCGGCGAGACGGCGAAGCTGAGCAAACGCTCGTCTTCTTTCGATGACGCGGCGATGAACTCATGCACCTGCTTGGTTTCTCCGACCTTCCACAGAGTGAGCTTGGTGCCACCCAGCAAGTAGTGTTTGCCATCATGGATGGCGGCGGCATAGGAAACGAAGCCTGCGGTTTCGCATTCGCAATACGCCAAAAGCTGCAGGGTATCGAAGGCTACGTGTTTCCAACGTGCCAGTTGCTCCGCGGTGGGTTTAGGTACTTGTGGAACGACAGCTTGGGCCGCTGTTGAGTTGGCGATCGGCGTCGAGGGACTGGTAGGTTTAACTGATGCTGACTGCGAAGTGCCCGAAGGCTTTTGCTCGCCCAGGGGCGCTTGAGTCGCTGGTTGAGAGTTGCTTGTCTGGTCGTTACCAACGCTTTCTGCCGCCTTCTCGGATGTGCCGCCCGCAACCGGTTCACCCGCACTTCCAGCGCTACTACTAGACGCTGGCCTTGAAATAGTTGGGGATGAACCGCAACCCAGGCATGCGACTAGGAGGAATAAGGACAACCTTCGGACATGATCGTGTCGTGTGGATCTCATAGCTAACCTGCTCGCATGTTCTCGGTGAATTGTCGGCAGAAAGTCATATCGTTCAAACTTTGGTCGACTTGGCATCGGCGCGGGCCGTCGGGTCGCGCTTCGTTTATAAGCCAGTTTCCTGAACCGGTCGGCGTGGGCAAAACCTAAGTTCAATGACCGCTGGGGTTGGGACGCAATTGTACATAGCCTTTGACAAATTGGGAGCGCTGTCCAGTTGTGCAGACGGACGTCACTTGCACGGGTCAAAATCCCACTAGATCGTGAAAAAGTTG
>JADLDX010000124.1 GCA_020846515.1 Pirellulaceae bacterium | reverse complement strand
TACACTGACCTGCGCGGGCAGTTCGACTACGCCACGCTCAGCACGGATGACTTGAATACAGCTCAGCGCTTATCGATTCTGGTAATCGATCCTCAACAAGGAGCACTGGTGCGCGAAGCCGCACCACCTATGCGATAAAGAGCATGAACCAGATGTGGTTCGTGCTCAGGCACGGAGTAATAACCGCACTCGGTGTGCAATGACCAATGGCCAGCGCGTCAAATTGCGGAGTAGCTGAGCCACGGGATAGCTGGGCAGACCGGGTGCCATGAGCAAATCATCAACACCGTGAGGCCAATCAGAGAGGCGAGTCGCCAGCCGTTCAATCCAAGTACGGCTGTGCGGCCAATCGCCAAGTTGATCGTGCAGATAATGGGGCAGCTTTTCCACGCCCACGTGAGCACCGACCAATCCACCTACTGTAGCCACCAGGGCGTCGTTGTTGCCAGCCAGCAGCAAAGCGGACTTCACGGCTCGCTCAAAGCTGGCCGGAAACCGCAGAAAGCAATAAATGGCCATAACGGTCGTGGGCATGATATGTTTGTTGATGCCATGCGACCATTTAAAGTGTCGAGCCACCTTGCGCGGTGTGCTCCGGCGAATCAGAAATGGTTTGAGTTCCTTGAGAGCCTCACGCAGTTTCTCTTCTTTGGCGGCCTTGATCAGCGTTTCTAAGGCAGCCTCCTTATTCAAGCGTCCACCGGATGTCACCGCTGCGATTTGTCCAGCGGTTGCCAGCACGGCCGCGGCGTCTCCGACCAGGGCATGCGTATGCGTAATGCCCGCGCTATCGCGAGCCCAGACCTGATAGCGATGGCCAGTGTTGTGGAGCACGACGCCCAGCAGCATGCTGCGTGTGGTGGGCGAATTGCCTGCGCTCCAGCGACCTGCCTTCAGACCTGTCCAGCTCAACCAGCACTTCAGGCCGGCGAAAAATGTGCTGATACTTAATCCTGGCGGCAGACTGAGCACATACCAGCGCAGTCGGCGCCGAAAGTATTTATGAAATTGCTCAGAGGTACTGCGAGATTGCAGAATGGCTTGTCCAGCCATTAACGCAAATTGGGTGTCGTCGCTGTACAGCCCACACCTGGGCCACATGCGATATCGTAATCGCCGGCGACCAAGCACCCGCAAAGCGGTATGGGGTGATCGGCCTACGCGAGGTGAAGCCAGCGCATCCCCAATCGCTAAACCCATCATCAGGCCTTGTATGGACTGGTAGCGTTGTTGGGACGTGAGCATTCGGGGCCGGCGACAAAGGTGCTTTTAAATCAAGTCAATAGGACGCTATGCACGCTTGGTAAACGCGGAATCGACTTGATCGACCGCTCCGTCTACCGTACGCGACATCGGAATGTGATGACTCCACTGTCACCCGCTTCCAACGGTAAATCCGCCTCCCACCTCAAAACTGTAGACCCCGCTTCGTTTTCTGCGGTCGAAAACTTGACTGGGTTCGACTCTTTATCAGAGCTTTTTGATGATGCGAGGCTTAGTACACATTGCTGACTTCCGTCAATGTACTCCAATCGGGTTACAAGACTATCAAGAATCACTAAATTTCCAATCGGTTTGCTCCCAACATTATCGAATCGTATGGAGAAGTTGATAATGTCACCCGGACTGGCGGCAGAGTGTGAGGAGGCTTTGCAAATGCGTAGCGAGCATTTATCGGGTTCGGTTTCATAAACATGAATATCCTGGACCTGCTTGGCGTCCTTGAGTTCGACTGCTTGAACACCACCCAACGAGACGGCGATGGCATCCGTGTTAATCCATGTACGTGCGTTCACCATATATTGGCCCAGGATGGCCAATAAATCCTCGCGTCGTATGGAAGTCGTATGGTTTTGCAAACGGTTCAGAGCGGCTTGATAGTTTGTCAGGTCGACCGCAGGTGTAAATTTCTCCGCCGGTACACCTCGGGTGCGGTCGCGTAGGCCGTCGATCAGCCTGATGGCGTCGCGATGTTGGGGCCCTTGAGGCAGTGCCAGGTCGCCAGCCAGATCACGACTGGCCTGTACCACGGCGCCAGTTGGTTCGACCATGCGCTGAGCACCGACGGCGCGAGCCGCCAGGACAGGCGCGGATGTTTTGCGGATGGCGCCGAAGCGTGGTGCGTAAATCGGCACCCGATTGCTGGCGGCCACGCACAGTTTGCCATCTAAAGTTTCATAGTGAGCGACCGTGTCCTGGCTATCCAATCCGCGTACTTCCCAGCCCTCGGTCACTTGGACGCGTGGCTCGCGGTCGCCACCGTCATAAAGATACTCTTGGTCATTCCAGTACGGAGGCACCGGGCCCGGCGGCATCATCGGTCCGCAAGGGACATCACTGGGTGAACAAGCATCACTTCCACCAATACAGGTTGGGCAGTTACAGCTAGGATAGGCACTAGCGAGTCCTGGATTGTCACTCAGGTGGTTTTGGACAAGCGAGGCGTCGTTGGGGTCAGTCGCCACCGCGGCGTCATAGCTGACCGGTACCACACTGGATCCGCCGCGTGCCGGCAATACGTCAGCGTGCGCGGAAGTGGACTTTCCACTAGCAACAGCCGGCGAACTTGCTGGAGACGAGGCATCCCTGAGCGTCGGAGCCGGTGCGGACTGGGCGAGGTGGGCGGGTTGCCGGTGTAGCGCGCGGGCAATGTTCGGCAGGTTGTTGTGGGCGCAGCCGTGCGCGGAGAGCATCAAGCCAACGGCCAACAGCGCGCGGCGAGCCGTACGTGTTCCAGTAGCAATCGCATGCGGGCGACGGTGAGCTCGAAGTTTCATGACACGGCTACTTTCGATGGATTGGTACCGGTGATCACATCACCGGTTTGATCAGCTTGGATGATCTATATAAATAATCTATTGATGATTTATAAATAATCTATGTTTGATCTGGCAATGACCTGGCAATGATCTGGGGGCTAGCGTGCTGCGGGTGCGGGCAAACGTGGTTCGTTGGGTATGGCTTGACGGCGCAGCTGTTTAGCCGACACTTCTGATTCTTCTAGTTCGACATCGGCCATCAAGCCGGCATCGACCAGACCTTGTTTTGTAGGCACGGGAGTTAGCGGCATCCAGGGCGGCGAGTTGTACAGGAAAGCGCTTAAGTCGCCGCGCAGATCTGTGGGCACTCGCGAACCGATTCGCAGGATGGCCATGGGGCGGCCAAACTGGTCCGCTACTTTCAGTGCATTGTCTTGGCCACCGACATCCAGAACCCGTTGGCTGCCAGGTTCATCGGCAGCGGGCGATGCGTTGTCGGAGTCCTCGAGGTAGATGACGCGTGTCACCATGCCGCCATCCAGGGCGCGCCATAAGTCTTCTTTTTCGAGCACGATGGGAACTGGGAAACGATGTTCTCGACCACGAGGCGCATAGAGTCGGTCGAGCACTTCGATGGTGGGATACAGTTCCTCTCCAGGTCTGAGCGGAATGTTGGTTACGCGCAGGCGATAAACCGCGCCGACCAGCATGCCCACTTTTACCGGCGCTGCCAGAGGCTCGAGGAATTGGCCCGATTGAGCCAAGGCAACTTCCAGGCGTTCTGGTCCAGTGACTTCAACAGGCTGGAAGTATCCAGCCACAGCCGCGCGGCTCATCAGGCGTCCGGCGCTGACCGCACCCGGTGGGCTATCTGCATCGTGCAAATAGTTCACTTTGGGAAGTTGGCCTATGCGCTGTGACTGAGCTTGGAGGCGACCGATCAGGTACCCGTCCGATTCGCTCCACGCCATTAGGCTGGCTATGACCAGCCACACTTGAGTGCTCTTCAAGAGTATGCGCATGCGATCCATTCCTCGACTGTGGGAAACCTTGACCAGTGTGGAACGCGTTAGCGTCCGCTGGATGAACTCGCTAAAACGAAGGAAGGAAAAAAACGGTCGGCCAGCCCAGACGCTGTACCGACCGCTTTACTCTCGATCGTCTGTGGCGGCTTACTGCGGTGGGCAGTATTCACCATCTTGGCCACCACCTACGTGTTGGCTGCGACGGAAGCTGGCTGGTTGGCCAGTTGGATAACCGGGATGTATGTTCTGTTCGTGGATACGAACGCGGCTGACAGGTTGCGGATAGCTTTGACCTGGAGTCGAACGTACATGGATCTTCATCTTCTCAACAGGATCCGGAATGTTCATGTGAGTGTGATTGCGCATCACATGCTTCTGCAGACCAGCTGGGGAACCCAGTGGAATGTGAGGTGGGCCAGGCAGTCCTATCGGCGTACCACTGTAGGTCATGCCGTATTCAGGTGCCGTGACACCAGCCACCATACCAGGCAGCATCGGTGGCATTCCGCCAGGACCCATCGGACCCATCATCGGTCCCATGGCCAGGGCCGCATTGGCGCCGGCGGCACCGCTCATCTCAATGTCTTTGTTACCCAGACGCACGATGGCCAGGATGGAACCGCGACGATCGGCTTCGACGATTGGGTCTTCACCAGGATTGATGCGGTTGCTGACTACTTCTTCTACACCGACCAAAGCATCGCCTTGGAACTCAGGATCAGGTAGATAGATGACCTTCGTGACGAAGTTACCGGCCAAGACTTGTGGCAGGTCATCCGAGACACTGAAGGAAATCGGAATGGCATTGTGCGCCAGGTACGCAGCCGTACGTGGGTTGGCTCCAGCGATTTCCACTGTCGGGTAGAGTTCTACGCCGACGAAGCGATCATCGCCTTGGATCTTGGTGAGCTTCAAGCGATAGATACCGCCTTGGGGAAACTCAACGCGTCCCGGTACGCTCAGCGGTGTGCTGGTAAACGATCCGTCCCCGACGACGTCGTACAATACTTCCATGCCTTCGGGGCGGTTAAACAGAATCTGTACCGAAGCACCTGGGCCAGGCATGCCGTAGCCGGGACCGCCAGGGCCACAGGCTCCGCCGTCCATCGGCATCGATGCTGAGGCCGGAATCACATTGGGAGACATGACTCCCGGACCAGGTCCACCAACCCCCGGGCCAGGCTCGAGCAAGCGTTGAGCTGGCGGCAGATTGTGCCGAACCGGCGTACAGCCAGCGACGTAGCTGATCGCTACCGCTGCCAGCGTCACCATCAAAAATCGCATTTTCATGCTGTCACCCCCTAGGCTGAGCAAACGCTCGACGAAGTTGTCGTGCCGCCTGCTGTTGTTCAAAACGATCGTGAGTATGGTTTTGCAGCTGTAGCCCGACCTGACGGTAAAACTTTATGTTTGCCGTAAAGCTTCACTGTCCCAGTCGCGCCGCTGCCAATGTGCAATCTTTCCTGAACTTCGTGACCAGCGAGCTTGGAGGGCGGACTTCTGTGCACAAGACGTCTGCCAAACTCGCCTGGACTCGCATGTCGGGTGCGGTCTAGAATTCCTCGCGCCCTCCAGCCACCATCCCCAGTCTTTCAAGTCTGAAAGCATCAGGATTTCGCTGTGCGTGCGCACGGACCTCTGCCACTATGGCTCTGTTTTCGGCGCCCGCTGACCGGATTCTTTGACAAATTCGGCATAACCGCATTAGGTAGAGTATTTTGCGCAATGCGTATTGAAGCTGAATTGCTAGCAACAGACCTTTCTTTCGGGCCAGCCCCAGCGCTGGGCCACGACCGACCAGTATTCGCAAAAGCCAATAAAACTGAGGCTTTTATGACTCTCCTCGCCGTCTTGTCGGCAACAACTTTGTGCCTGCTCTGCCTGGGCAATGCACCTTTAATTGCCCAGATCGCCGTGCCGGCCCCAGATGGCCTGCAAAGCGTTGTCCCCATTCAGAACTCAGGCGGCAACACCGCTGCCCAACGGCATCTCAGTCAAGCCGACCAGGCGGCCATCATCCTCAAGAGCGCTTTGCTCAGCGGCGTTTGGGGGCCACCGGCTCACTGCGCGATTCGAAAAGAAATCGAAATCCTCGGTCGCACCATTCGCGGTACTGGCAAGTATGCACGTGGTAGCGTAGGCGAAATGAAGCTGGCGCTCAAAGTTGTGGCTGGCAATCACCAAAACAGTCTCGATCAAGTTAGCGATGGTCGCACGCTGCGCGTGTTGTATCGCCTGGACGGTAAAGAAGACGGTTCCCATATCGATTTGGTGCGCGTAAGCGAGTACCTCGGACGCTTTACGGAACAAGATCGCACCGATCCCTTGGTGGCTTTGCACTTGGCAATCGGTGGACAGAACGAAAAGCTGCGCGCCTTATGCCAGCAATACAAATGGACGTCTGTTACCGGTGGCAAGTACACACAGCCTGGTCACACAGAAACGACGGACGTCTGGTGGTTGGAAGGTCATCGCAGCTTTGACGAGCCAGTACTGCGTGGCACGGCCAAGATTGACGCGATGTTAGCCTCTGCCGATAGTGCCCAGTTGGCGCCGAACCTGGTCAGCCTGGCGATAGGCCGGGGCGGCCCGATGCCCTTTTGGTTGTACCACGTCAAAGAGACGCGGCAAGTTAAAGAGAAAACCGTTGGCAGTCATGAGTTCGTGGTCAAGATGGATTACTACGATCCAACTCTAGCTGAGATGCCGCCGGGCATGTTCAACGCCGAAGACTACGCCTCCAGTGCCGGCACCGATGTCGACGAGACTCCTAAATACACGCCTCCCAACCGCGATCCATCGGCCTACACCGCCGCCCGCCCCTAGTTGCGATTTATCAGTTAGCCGCAGGCTTGCTCGTTTAACAGTCAGCCGTAGGCGTACTCAGCAAACAGCTTGAGTCTGACCTCACTCTCACATGCGGAAATAGCTAGCGTCTTAAGGACTGGGCCGGTTGAGTACGGCTAAGGCTGACTGGTAAACAAGTACGCCTGCG
>JADLDX010000123.1 GCA_020846515.1 Pirellulaceae bacterium | reverse complement strand
GCTGGCGTTGCTGCTAGGCCTGGCCAGTCTATGGAATACGTCGCCCCAACTTTATGCTCAAGACCCTGCGCCCAATCCTGCCGCACCTGCGGCTGATGCCGCTGCCGCAGCACCTGCGGCTGAACCTGCCCACCGTCCAGGTGGCGAAGCCAATCTGAAGTTGCCCGACCTATCGCAGGTCAGTTTCGTGGGTGGCATCAATGGACGCAATCTGCTGTTCGGTGGGTTAATCATCAGTGCCTTGGGCTTACTGTTCGGCATGGTGATCTACTCCCAACTGAAAAACCTGCCGGTGCATCAAAGCATGCGCGATGTCTCGGATTTGATTTATGAGACATGTAAGACCTACTTGTTGCAGCAAGGCATCTTCATTGCCATGCTCTGGCTGGCGATCGCAGCGGTCATTCTGATCTACTTTAAAGTCCTACTCGACTTCGAGAATCAGCGTGTAGGCATCATTCTGCTGTTCAGCATCGTCGGCATCCTAGGCAGCTATGGCGTGGCTTGGTTCGGTATTCGCGTCAATACCTTCGCTAACTCGCGAACCGCGTTTGCCAGTTTGCGTGGCTTGCCCTATCCGATTTACGCTATTCCACTGAAGGCCGGTATGAGCATTGGCATGACGCTGATCAGCGTGGAACTGATGATCATGCTGTTCATCCTGTTGTTTGTGCCTGGCGATTATGCTGGTCCGTGCTTCATCGGATTTGCGATTGGCGAAAGCTTGGGTGCGGCGGCGCTGCGCATCGCCGGTGGTATCTTCACCAAGATCGCCGACATTGGCGCGGACTTGATGAAGATCGTGTTCAAGATCAAGGAAGATGATGCTCGCAATCCGGGTGTGATCGCCGACTGCACCGGGGACAATGCCGGTGACTCGGTCGGACCAAGTGCTGACGGGTTTGAAACGTATGGTGTAACGGGTGTCGCCCTGATCACCTTCATCCTTCTGGCAATTAACCCCACCACGGCCGGCGCGGCATTCGAAACGCTACAGGTTCAGTTGCTGGTCTGGATCTTCGTGATGCGCATCATGATGGTCGTGGCATCGGCCGGCGCTTATTTCATTAATGAAAGCATGACCCGTTCGCAATATGCGACTTCAGAGACGATGAACTTTGAAATGCCGCTCACCCGATTGGTATGGGTTACCTCGATCGTCTCCATCGTCTTGACCTACATTGTCTCGTGGTTCGTGATTCCAGATTTGGCGGGTAACACCACCTTGTGGTGGAAGCTATCGACGATCATCTCCTGCGGTACTCTAGCCGGGGCGGTGATTCCGGAACTGGTCAAGGTTTTCACCTCGACAGAATCTGGTCATGTTCGCGAAGTGGTCACTTCTTCGGAACAAGGCGGACCTTCGCTGAATATTTTGTCGGGCCTGGTCGCCGGTAACTTCTCGTGCTTTTGGTTAGGTATGGCCATCGTCTTGCTGATGGCAGCGGCCTACGGTGTGACCTTGCTGGGTGGCGATGCGAATTTGGATCTGGCCCACACCATCATGGACCCGCGCGCAGCGGCTGTGTGTGCCTTCGGTCTGGTGGCCTTCGGATTCTTGGGCATGGGACCAGTTACGATTGCGGTCGACTCTTATGGACCGGTGACCGATAACGCGCAGAGCGTCTATGAATTGTCGCTGATTGAAGATGTGCCTAATATCGTCGCGGATGTGAAACGCGACTTCGGCATCGATGCCCGGTTCGAACGAGCCAAGCACTTGCTAGAAGAAAACGACGGTGCAGGTAACACCTTCAAAGCGACAGCCAAACCGGTGCTGATCGGTACGGCTGTCGTCGGTTCGACCACGATGATCTTCTCGATCATCATGAGCCTGACCCATGGACTGACGCAAGACATCGATAAGCTGTCGCTGCTGCATGCTCCGTTCTTGCTGGGCCTGGTCAGTGGTGGGGCGATCATCTATTGGTTCACCGGTGCGTCGACGCAAGCCGTAACCACCGGAGCCCACCGGGCCGTGGAGTTCATCAAGGAGAACATTAAACTGGACGGCGCAGTCAAGGCTTCGGTGGAGGACAGCAAACGCGTGGTCGCCATCTGCACGCAATACGCCCAGGCGGGGATGGTGAACATCTTCCTGGCCGTGTTCTTCGCCACCTTGTCTTTAGCATTCCTGGAGCCTTACTTCTTCATTGGCTATCTGATCTCGATCGCCATCTCTGGTTTGTACCAGGCCATCTTCATGGCCAACGCCGGTGGGGCTTGGGACAACGCCAAGAAGATCGTCGAGGTCGAGATGAAGGCTAAGGGTACGCCGCTGCATGATGCCACCGTCGTTGGTGACACCGTGGGCGACCCGTTCAAAGACACTTCGTCCGTGGCGCTCAATCCAGTGATCAAGTTTACGACGCTGTTCGGATTGCTGGCCGTTGAATTGGCCGTCGCGCTGAAAGCCGAATACGACCCACGACTGATCGTCGGCGTGTCCGTGGTGTTCTTTGCGATAGCACTATTCTTCATCCACCGTAGCTTCTACGGCATGCGCATCAAGAAGTAACGCCGAGACCACGAGAACGAGACCACGAGAACGACAAAAAACAGCCGAGCGGAAATTCCGCTCGGCTGTTCGTGTTTGTTGGTTCAACTTGGCTCTGCCCGGGTTTTGCCCCGGCCGTGCCCCTTAGTACAGACCGCTAGGTCCTGTGTCTGGGTTGCCACACATGTGGAAGTGGTTGTGGTCAATGTAGAGCACTTCCATGGCTTCCTTGTCTTCCAACGTGTAAGGCACAGGCCAACCGTTAATGGTGCGTTCGCTGAAGTAAATCGTGCACTTGTAGTGAGCATGGTGCAAACTGGCCATACCGATCAGCGGGATGAATCGTGGCGGATCGACGTAGTCAGCAATCTTCTCTTTCACGATCCGCACGTTATTGCGATGCTTCTCGTTGAGCAGTGGTAGACCACCGCGGGTCGGACGCGCCTTTTCGAGAGCCTGGATGACTTCGTCATCGCTTGGCGGATCAATGGCGATTGCCGGACCACCGGAGGTCAAAGGTCCCAGGATCGGTCCGCGAGCATACCGTTCATGGATGTGGAAATCACGCTCCTCAGCGTCCTGGAAATAAGGACTAACTGGGATTGGGATCGAAAAAGGTCCAAGGCTTGGACCATGAACACCGATGCAGCCCGTGGAAAGCGCCGCACACGCGGAGATCAACAGGCCACCAGTCAAAGTTGCGAATTTTCGCGACATCGATCGATCCCTCGTATCGACTAACAAGTTGCGAGACCAGGCTAACCATTGCCTAACCGGCTTGCTCGCTACGCGCCGCGGGGCTTTGCGGCACAGACCGCAGCGTGAGGCGAGCGAAACGAGCAAATGTCTCAGTGTAGAACCAGTTATCGTTGTTAAGGTACGTAGAACTTGCGGGTTTTTCTTTCCATTACGAAAATTCCAGCCAGTGATAGCATTGTGAGCAACTCCTCTCCAGACGCAGCTAAACGCAACTTAACCAAACTGACATACGCAAACCGCCGTTGCCTGCTAGAATGTTACGCTTCACCAAAGCACCAACGGGGGGAGCCGAGATGGCTGACGGAAATCTTGACGTCGAACAATTGGCGGCCTACTTGCACGTCGGGCCGCAGCAGGTAATCAAGCTGGCCGAACGCGGCGATTTGCCGGGGCGACGAGTCGGCGGAGTATGGCGGTTCGCTGAAGGCGAAGTCCATGCCTGGCTGGAGAACCGCATCGGGGCCAGCGATAGCGAAGGCCTGCAAAAGGTACAAGCCGTGGTTGATCGCTGGAGTGATTCGCATTCCGGCGTCGTTCGCCTGGTCGATCTGCTGCCGATGGAGGCCATCGAAATTCCGCTAGCCGCCCGTACGCCTGGAGCTGTGATTCGGCGCATGTGCGAGTTGGCGGAAAGAACTGGCCTGCTGTGGGATGCTCCTAAAATGGTAGAAGCGGTACAAGCCCGCGAAGAGCTGCACCCCACCGCGTTGGATTGTGGTGTTTCGCTTTTGCACCCACGCCGTCCCCAAAGTTCGATCTTGGGCGGGCCACTACTGGCTCTGGGCGTGCTGTCCAGCGGACTACCGTTCGGCAACCGCGGCGGAATCTTGACCGATGTCTTCTTTCTGATCTGCTCAACCGACGATCGCATGCATCTGCAAGTGCTCGCCAAACTCTCCCGACTACTCAGCAATACACCGTTCCTGAACGAAATACATGAGGTTGCCTCCGTCAGTGAGGCGCATCAATTGCTCGAACGCTGCGAGCTAGAGATCGACGCCAGTGACTCACAAGAACTGGCTCGTGGCTAACGCACTGCATGTGGGCTGGATCAGCTTACTAGATGGATCACTAGATGGCTCACTAGACAGGCCATGTGGCGCATTATTGCAGCGCGTGCATGCGCAATGCGACTCAAGTAATCAAGAGCTGGTCATCGTTCATCGCCACCTCTCCAGTACCACAGAGTCGTTGGCGATGGATGATCAATTGCAGTCGATGGACCGCATTGTCATTGCCAGTGAAACGCGTTTGGCTCATCCCTGGTCCATTATCGACCAGCTACAGCGAACCGAGTTAACAAGTCCTTGGGGTGTAGTAACCGGCCACTGGCATGCGGGCAGTCGGCGCACAGGGATTGGGCCGGCCACGTACTGGCAACAACCTTGGTATCGCTGGTGGGAAGCCTGGTACGGATGGTTCTTTCCCGACCTGGCTAGACCAGCCGCGCTGGTGACCAACCAATTCGCGCCTGTCACCACACCACTGGATTTGGCTATGCCTGCGACCAGGCTCAGTCCAGCTGAACGTTCCAGTCACTTGGACTCGTTGGCAACCCGTGGACACCTGCTGATCTTGTGCGCTTGCCCGCAAGCAGCCCAAGGCTGGCAGTTGATGGCCGAACATGTGCGCTGGCAATCAACCGTGCGACGTGAACTGAGCGCCGACGAGGCTTTCACGTACGACGCTGTGTTATGGGATGACTCTCTAGTGCCTTGTTTACCGCAGCGGGACGAAATGGTTCAGGCAGTGGCACAGTGCCAGCAGATCCATCGACTCGCGTCTCATTCAAAATTGATCGTGGCTTTAAATCTCGGCCACTTAGACATCTGGCCAGCCCTGAGCGCAGTGGGTGCCAGCGATTTTCTAATCAAGCCCAGCCCCGGTTTACCGCTATGCGACTACTTGCACGCCTGGTCAACCAATGCTTGCGTCAAGCCTGCGTCGCTGAATATCGCCGCTGAACCAAAGTGAAGCCTGCGTGACACGGCAGGCAGAATATGTACTTGAAGCTATCAGGCTGCGTTGGCCTTCGGGACTGCCACGCGTTTCGTAGAGAACCGGCACAAAATGATATGTACGGCCGGAATCCAATACAGCGCCAGGATCGTGGCGCCGAATACACCACCAGAAATCACCATGGCCATGGGTGGCCAGAAGGTGCCACCCTCAATCAACATGGGCACAAATGAGCAACCAACAGTAAACGTGGTCGACAACACGTGACGCGTTGAACGCATAACCAACGCTAGAATCGCCTCTAAATTACCAACGCGCGCCAGCGGATCGGCGCGCAGTTCGGCCAAGACCACGATGGAATCGTTGATAGCGATCCCGACCATGCCCATGGTACCCACGATGGCGGTAAAGCCTAGTGCAAAGCCGGTCGCCCACAAACTGAAAAACGCCATGCCGAACGAAAACACACCCACGCACAGAATGATCATCGATGCCCTGAAGGACTTCAGGCTAAAGACCAGCACAAACACCATGGCGGCCGCCAAAACGCTGACGTTGCCCACCAATTGTCCGACTGCTTCGCTACGTTTGGAATCTTCGCCGCCAGCTTCGATGGTCAAGCCTTCAGGTGGTGCGTTGTTCTTCTTGCGCAACTCGGCTTGCACATACTTCAGCACCGTCGACGGCAACACACCAGCTTGCAAGTAGGCACGCACTTCGTTCATCCGTCGGCCATCGTACCGCGCGATGAGAGCTGGTTCAGCTTCCATGGTCGCCGATCCTAGCGATGACAAGGCCACAGGCTTTCGCCCAGCGCCAGCGCGTTCCGACAAAATATCAATAGAGCCCATCTTGCCCAGATCATCGCGTTTGCTCGAAGCCACGCGCACTCGACCCGGTAACTCTTCTGTACCTTCCAGGCTGG
>JADLDX010000122.1 GCA_020846515.1 Pirellulaceae bacterium | reverse complement strand
TATTGGAGGTCGGCCAGCGGATGACTTGGGCCAGTGCCGTACTGCGATAGGCGGTGAATTGACCATCGGCAGTGTCCATGCCGGGCTCGCGGAAATAAACCGTTTCACGGCCCGTCTGATCAACGATTCGCAATTCGCGGCCTGCAATGGTCGCTTTAGAAGTCCGATTCAGTCCCGGCGCGCCCAGCTCAAACTGAGTCTGCGCGCAGAGATGCTCTGCCCCACACACACTCAGAATGAGGCTCGCGACAAAACACGCCAGGAGACGCGTGTTGAATCTCGTCGGCGTGCTAGTCGGGACTCTGGTCGGGAATCTCGTGAAGAAACGCAGCCCTGTGATGGCGATTGGCAACCGGGTTCGACTCATCATTTCCTCCGCCTTGATCCATTGAGTACGACAGGCAACTCAGCACAGGCAACTCAGCACAGCAGTGTGCAGCGCGATTGCAACCTTGGATGCATCAAGCATGCAAGTTCGCTCGGCTTATTCTACCTTAGCCGTGGTACGTTCCACTTGAACGGGCAATGACATTTCCCAGTGCTTGTTCTTTTCTTCTTCCGATGGCTCGTTCAAGGGACGGACGATGCGAAAACCTACATGCAGGGCGTCGGTCAAGTACCAGATGCTAACGGGCACTTGCGGGTCCTGCGCGATCCAGTCTTCAGTGGAGCCTTCGCGAGCGGCCGAGCGACACTGAGCCGCCTCTTGATTCCAGCCACCACCACGCACGACGCGCGGATAAAGCTCCTGGGGTACAGCCAGCGGGTCTTTCTTTTGTTTGGCAATCGCCGAGGCCGTATAGCCCGCTTCGAAATGCTGATCCAACACCCATTCGGCTACGTTGCCATGCATGTCATGCAGTCCCCACGCATTGGCTTTCTTGCGGCCAACTTTGTGATAGCCTTCACCCGCATTGTCGACGTACCAGGCGTAGTCACCTAATTTGTCAGCATCATCGCCAAAGTGGTAAGCCGTGGTGGTGCCGGCCCGGCATGCGTATTCCCATTCTGCTTCGGTTGGCAAACGATAGTAGCGGCCCGTCTTGGCGCTGAGCCATTTGCAGAACGTGCGCGCGGCGTGTTGCGTCATACAAATGGCTGGGAAATCGCGTTTACCCATACCAAAGCTCATATCGGTATAGGGCTTGGTGGGCTGACTGATCTGAAACACATCGGCCAATTTGTCTCGAGGCGAGGGCGGAGTGCCCAACACTTCGCGACGATACAGATCCAAATCAGCAGCCCAGACGTCGTAGGCATCCCAGGTGAGTTCGGTCTTGGCCATCCAGAATGGCGACAGTTCGACCTCATGCACCGGCGCTTCATCAGGCTTGTGGCCAGGTTGGGAGTCCGGGCTGCCCATTTGGAACTTGCCGCCTGGAATAGGCAACATCTCGATAGTCGCTTCGGTGTGCTCGATCAGTTCCTTGTAGGCCTTCATTTGGCTGGCCTCTTGGGCCTCGGAGCCCGGAACATCCAATTTGGGGGCTTTCGTTTGGGCCGTCTCTTGGGCTGGTGCACCAACCCCGCTGAAGACCACCCCGAAAAGCACTACGATCCTGGGCGTAAAACTCGCCGCGCGGCGCAGAGCACCGACTACTATCTTTCGAACACGATTATCCAGCGACCGACGCATCATGGATCTTAACTTTCTCCGCCCGCAGGCAAACCGAATGGCCAAATGAACAGCCCACATTTTCGTTCATGCCGCCCAAACTTGCAATGCAGCAATTCTTTGGACGTCCTTAGCTGTCAGCGGTCTGCAAAACCAGCATTTTTTGGTAGAGGCCGCCCTTGGCGACCAATTGCTGATGCGTGCCGCGTTCGACGATACGGCCGGCATCGAGCACCAGGATCAAGTCCGCATGCGTGATGGTGCTCAATCGATGCGCGATCACAAACGACGTGCGTCCCTTGAGCAGTCGTTGCAGACTGGTCTGAATCAAGCGTTCACTTTCACTATCCAGATTGCTCGTGGCTTCGTCCAAAATCAGGATGCGTGGGTCGGCCAGGATGGCGCGAGCGATGGCCAGTCGCTGGCGCTGTCCACCGCTTAGCTTCACACCGCGTTCGCCGATCCAGGTATCGTAGCCTTCGGGCAACGATTCAATGAACTCTGCTGCCGCAGCTGCTTGTGCCGCCAAGCCTACTTCCACATCGCTGGCGCTGCGCCGACCATAGGCAATGTTCTCGCGTACGGTCCCGTCAAATAAAAACACATCTTGCTCGACTACGCCCAGCAATCGGCGATAGGACTCCAGCTTGATCTCCGCCAACGAGCGGCCATCCAGCAGGACAGCGCCTTCGCTGGCCGTATAAAAACGCGAGACGAGGTTGCACAGCGTGGTTTTGCCCGCCCCACTTCGCCCGACCAGTGCCACCATCCAGCCTGGAGGCACCGAAAACGAAATGTCTTCGAGCACTGATTTTTCCGAGCCTGGATAGCGAAAACTAACGTTGCGGAACTCCATCGCGCCGGCCACTGCACTGCGCACCACTTCGATGCCACCATCGCTGGCGGTTGATTCCGGTTCTTCTTCCAGCAGATCCAGCACGCGATCCAATCCGGCCAAATTGTTCTGGAAACTCATGGCACTGGACGCGATCGAAGCGATCGGGCCCAACAACATCGTCAGGTAGACCAGAAACATCATCAGGTCACCCAACGTCAGATCATGTTGCAAGATCTGCCAGCCGCCGTACAAGAGCAGAGCCGTAGACGCCAGCGGTATCAGCACTTCCCAGACGACTTCAATCAAGCGAGTGGCCCACCAGACCATCAACTGCTGGCGCGCCACCAGGTGCGTACCGCGTGTGAAACGATTGGTCTCGCTTTTGTCGCGCGCAAACGTGCGCACGACGCGAATGCCACCAAAGGTCTCGGTCGTGTTGCCATCAATTTGCTGACGACGAGTGCGAATGTCTTTATAAAGCGGCCGCACGCGATAGATCCAAGTTCGATGCGTAACCCAAACGGCTGGCAAGAGCAACAATCCCCCTAGCATCAATCGCCAGTCAACAATCAACAGCACAAACAGGCTGCCCAATAATTGAATGATGGCTTGCCAGGGGTTGTAGAGCATGTTGAAAATCAAGTCCGCGATCCCGCCCGCATCCTCGCGAATGAGACTGGTCGCGCCACCGCTCTTCAACGCTTGAACCCGATGCAACGGCAATCGCATGGCATGCGAAAACACCCGTCGACGGATGTCTGCCTGCACTAAATTGACCGCTTTGGTTGCATACCAGCGACCCCATAAGTGAATGGCCGTGCGCACCAACGTGACCAGGCACACGCCGCAAGCTATGATCCACAACAGCCCCATCGGACTGGTAGACGGCAGCCACCGAGCCAGCCAACCAGGCACCGGTAACGGCGGATCGGTTAGCACATAATCGATAGCTACCTTTGTGCCAGCCGGAGGGATAAGCCCCAACAACGTGGAAACGGTCAGGGTTGCCAGAGCGAAGAGCACTTGATGCTGATGACCGGCCAACTGACCCCAAAACTGGCGCAGCAGTTGCCAGCTAGAGCGCGTGCGTTCTTTTTTGGAGCGTGAATCCGCATCCGGTGCGTCCCGCTTGGCTTGACGAGCGGCTATTTCACGTTGGTAGTCGAGGTATCGTTGACGACTGGTTGGTTGCGACATATCCACCTAAGTAGACTGCATGGCGACAGTTCACGCAACCAAGCTCTATAAACGGACTCTCTGTACGAACCCTTCTGTAGGCGAACCGCGCCGCGGCTCGTCCTTTCTTAAAACGAACCTTCCGCGGCTCGCCCAACTATATACCGCGGTTCGTCCCATCAACTCCTCTTCCCATGGCACAGAAACATGGCGAACCGGACACGAACGCAATTTCGTTCCGTGTTAAGCGGGCGGTAAGACGCTATACTAGACCTTCTCACCTTTTGCTGCCTTTGCGTCCGGAATCGTTGCGTCTGGAATACAGGGTCTGCCTGCCTATGACGACTCGCCTTAGTATTAACTCTGCATGGATTTGTCTCTGCCTGGCCAACTGGCTTTCTCCGGTTCGAGCCGCTGATTTGATCGTATTGCCAGAACAAGTTGTCGTTTCGGCAGATTACCCAGCCCAACTCGTGGTGCTGGAACGGCTGCCAGATGGTTCCGTCATAGATCGGTCACACGCCAGCGACTTGAAGGTTACCTGCGATCTGACGTCGGGCCTACGTATCGCCCTGGGCGGACAGGTGGAGGTGACGCCAGCGGCGCCGGCTGAAGGGATGTCCACGACGCTGAATGTATCGCTGGGATCGATGCACCGGACAGTGCCCGTCAGCGTGTCTTCGGCTGGCCATCAATCGCCCATATTTCCACGCGAAGTTTCGGCCGTGTTGGGCAAGACCGGATGCAATTTAGGGACCTGCCATGGCAACTTACATGGAAAAGCTGGTTTTCGATTGAGCCTCCGCGGCGATGATGCAGTCCTGGATTACACAGCCATCGTGCGCGGACAAGCAGGTCGACGGATCGATCGCTTCGCCGCCAAGGACAGTTTACTCTTGAGAAAACCACTCGGTCAACTTGCCCACCAAGGTGGTACCCGGTTTAAAGTCGACTCGCGCGAGGCCCGCATATTAGAACAGTGGATCGCAGAGGGATGTCAGTGGAATGCCGCCACTGGTGCCCCTGTTCCGTCACAGTCCACGACGGATCGACCCGATGAAACGTTGGTGTCGTTGCAGGTCATGCCCGAGCGAGCTCTCCTAGCCAAAAGCTGCCGGACACAACAGTTGCTGGTGCTGGGCAAGTTCGCCGATGGCGTGGTGCGCGACGTAACTGGCTTTGCCCGCTTTGAGCCCAGCGTGGTCACCGGAGTGGAGATCAGCCCACAAGGCCTGGTGACCGCCGCCCGACCCGTGGATATGTCGATCTCTGTCTCTTATCTCAGCGGTCGAACCGCCAGTCGTTTGACCTTTTTGGCACACGATCAATATGACTGGCAACAACCGGCCCCTGAGTCACGCTTGGATGAATTGGTTGAACAGCAACTGCGTAAACTACAGATCCAGCCAATGCCTCTGGCCGATGATTACGTGTTCATTCGCCGAGCCTACCTGGCCATCGTCGGTCAGTTGCCCACTGCTGAGCAAGTAAAAGCCTACGCAGAAGCAGCCGAATCGACAGAGGACAAGCAAGCTCGATTAGTCGAGCATCTGCTTCACCAGCCCGGGTATGCGTTATTGTGGTCGTTGCGTTGGAGCGATCTGCTACGCAATGAGCAGAAGGTCATGAGCGACAAGGGCGCGGCGCTGTGGCACGCGTGGATGACTGAGCAAATCGCGGCGGACCGACCGCTGGGCGAATTTGTGTCTGAGATGTTAACAACGCTAGGCAGTACCTATGACCATCCAGCTGCCAGTTTCCATCGGACACACCGCGATCCGGAAACAGCCGCTGAATCCATTGGTCAGGTGTTTTTAGGCGTGCGTCTACAATGCGCTCGCTGTCACAATCACCCTTTCGATAAGTGGCGACAAGACGATTATTACGGCCTGTCCGCGT
>JADLDX010000121.1 GCA_020846515.1 Pirellulaceae bacterium | reverse complement strand
GAAGGAAATCGCACCAACCAGTCACCTTTACCAGGTTCCGCCGTCTGCAGGCTGACCTCAAACTTGCCAGGCGTCCAGACCAGACCGTTAAGACAGTCCTTGGAATCGGGTTGGGTCTCATCAGAAGGTGCCAGCGAATCGGTAGCCTCAAAGCGGCTGCTCAGCCCCACGGTATCCTTGGCATTGGCCGGCGCTCGCATCGAGTCGACTAACTCGTTGAGATTTAGTTTGACGTAAGGACGATCGGCGGCGGGATGTTTATGATCGGCGTTGGCGATATACAGCACGCCATCTTCGGGTACGAACAGGACGTTATGCAGATTGGAATCCATCGCGACCGGGCGACACATCAACCACTGACCGACGGTAGCATCGATTTGGCCATAGCGTTCCTTTACGCGACTGCGCAGTTGTTCCAATCGCGAACCCGCGCTCAAGACCACTGCGTCGGGAATTCCATCCCCTAACCGTGGATCAGATTGCCCTGGCTCTATGAATTCAATCTTTTCAGGAGTTGCGGCTACGCCGACGGCTGATCGGTCTTCTCCATCGGCAAACACATAGTAGTACTCGCACGTACGCGGACTGTCCTGAAAGAGTTTCTTGACTTCGGCCAGCGAACGACACTCTTCCAGTCCGCGGCGCATCAGCGTCGCCATAGGCGCGCCGTCCCATTGTCCTTCGCCGCGACCACCCATTTCGCCGAGTGAAATCTTTTCACTATTCATGCCGCTGACGCTACCAATAAAACCTGCGTAGCCCACGTTGGCAAATGGAATCAACCCTTGAGCATCGACCACGAAGGTTGTTGCCGAGTCTTGTAGACCAATGGTGGTCATGTAATCCAACACGCGACCGTGATACAGTTTGCCATCCACAGTCGCTTTACCGAACAGTGCATAACCGGAGCAATGAAACAGCTCCGGAAACACATTGATCGTCTCCACCAACTTCTCATCCAGCTTTAGGCTTTTGGCCCGCGCGCGTGTTTCGACTTTGTGGCGTTCCGGAATGTGAGGAGCCAGACGTGCATAAGCGGCCTCAAGGTCTTCGCGAAACCAACGCCCATTGGCCACGGTTTGCACCGTACCAAAGGCATAGAGCACTGAGTCGATGCAGCGTTGAGCCTCTTGGCCAAGGAGTTGGCCATGCGCGGTACCAATTTGCTCGGGCGTGCCGCGCAGCAAGACTACTCGCTGGCCATCGATCCAACGCAATTGACCATGCTCAACTTGTTTGTCCTTCGCAGCCGGTGAAGTTAGCATTCGCGATGGCGCCAGCACCTCACATGCCCGGCCAATGCCTCGGGCCAACTGCAATTCAATTTCTTTTCGCGTTAATGTCTTAGGCTTGAGTCCATTCCAATCAGTCAACTCTTTCATCGCCGAAGGGGACGCGAGCTTCATCTCCACGGTGGTGCCGTCGATTGATGCGCTCACCCGCCGCGCGCTGTCGGAGAACGTTATGCGTGTATCCGAACCCGCAGTCCACACATGCTCATGACCATCGTCCGAGAGTTTGGTTAGCCCGAGCAACGCATCGGCCACGTCATCGACATCAGCGGTTGAAAGCAGGTTGGTGTAGAAGCTCAGGCTGGAGCCGGGGCCAACCAGACGCAAGAGTGCATCTTTCGGTGCCAAGTGATCGCTGGCGTCAGCTTCACCTTGACCGATGAAAACAATCTGGTGTTTGGGAACTGCCAAGGCAATTCCGCCTGCTCGACGGCGCAGCGACACAGCATATTCCGCATGGGTCACTTCCAGATCGAACGCCTCGTCATCGAAACGTTCGATGCGAAATTCAATCGGTTGAGGTCGGCCATCGATGTTAGGCGATGCCTGACCGACGATCGCATAGCTGGCTGAGCGACCAACCAGACAATCGAGCCAAGGTTTCAGATCGCCGCTCAGCCGCGAGCTTGGCGAATCCGCCAATGCAACAGGTTGGCAGAAAGCAACCAAAGCCAAGCTGGTGAACAACCAGCCGATAGTCAGAACAATTGCAGGGCGCATGCGATTCAATCTCCAGTTAGCTACTGAGGGCTACTGGAGTTAATTTTAACTGAAAGCATCGTTAAGCGCGCAGGTCAATGGGCGCGACGTGGGCTCTTATTTGATGGGAGTTTTGTAAGACTCCAGGAACAGTTTGAGCCGTTCGTTAGCTGTGGCGGCATCCTGTTGAGCTTTTTCAAATGCGGCCTTGAGTTCTGCTGAGGCAGTTTGGGTGGCAGTCAATTCAGTTTGCGCCGCGGTTTGTTGGGAAGCGGCAGCGTTCACTTTTGCCTGGATCGCAGCCAATTCGGCTTGCAGCTTCTGCATGTCTTCGGTCAGCTTCTTGAACGTTTCCTGCTTAGAAGCTTCGTTCTCTGCGGCCGACTTCAATTTCTTTTCGGCTTCCGCGTTGGCTGTAGCCACTCGATCCGCTTCAGCCTTGAGGTCGGCTGCTGTCTTGTTGAAGCTGGCCATGTCTGCTTCGGCGCGAGCTAGAGCTTCCGCGGCCGCTTTAGCCTGGACAGCAATCTCTTGTTGCTTGGCTGCTGCTGCTTGTGCGGCCGCTGCCAATTCAGTTTGTCGAGCCTTGGCTGCGGCTTGTACTTTCTTAGCCTCTTCAATGGCAACTGTCGTCTTGGCTACATTTTCGGTTGCCGCTTTTAGCGCGACCACCATTTGCTCTTTACCTTGCTTGGCCGCCGCCAGTTTGGCTTCTAAGTCCGCAATCAAGGCAGTTTGGGCAGTAATGTCAGTGGTCAGCTTTTTCTCGGCTTGTTGAGCGGCCGAAAGGCCATCGGTGGAACTCTTGAGCGCTGCTTCGCTGGCAGAGAGTTGACTTTGGCCCGCTGTCAGCTTGGCGGCCGACTCGGTCGCTGCCTTGGTCACTTCGACCAGTGAAGCCTGCGTAGCGCTGGCGGCCGCCTTGGCCTGCTCAAGCACTTGAGCCAGCGTGGGCGGGTTGGCGGCCAGCACCAATGTTTGTTTCGCATCGGCGACTTGCCAGAGTTGCACGCGGCCATTCCAATCGCCGCCGATCAGTTGGGCACCGTTGCCTGGCGTGGCCACTTCCAGTGCGGCTTCGGTCAGTCCCGTAAACTCCGACTTCAGAGCTCCGTCGCCACTCCAGAATTTGACTTTGCCATCGCGACCACTGGTCGCCAGGTTGCCGTCTTGCGTAAAGACAACGCTAGTGGCACCACCACCATGCGCATCAAAAGACTTTTGTAACTTACTGTCCATCATCTCCCACAACTTGACGGTGCCATCCAGACTGGCACTGGCCAAGATGTTAGAGTCAGGACGGAAGTCCAAGGCGCGAATCTCGGCTTTGTGGCCTACCAAGTCGGCGTAGAGTCGTCCGGCTTCGGCTTCCCAGACCATTAGTCCATTGCTGCGATCGGCCGAGGCCAGCAAAATGCCGTCTGGGCTATAACGCAGTGCGTAGATCCAGTCGGTATGCTTCTTAATCTCTTTGACCAGGTCGCCGGTGGCCGTATCGTAAATACGAATCAGTTTTTGCGGACCCCCGACGGCGATCTGTCGTTTGTCAGGTGTAATGTCCGATGCCAGAACAACGTCTAACTCTTCACCGACTTTGGCAATACGATTGCCGGTAGCGATGTCGACCAGTACAGCGCAGCCACTGTGACCGTGCCGACCGCCGCCAATGAGCAGTTGACGACCATCGCGCGTGAAGGTTAACGATTGGGCTTCGCCTTCTGGGAAGGGAATGATTCCCAGCAGTTGACCGTTTTCGGTATGGTAGAGACTGACCTGTTGTTGACCAGCGATGGCGACCAAGGGGGCCCAGGGGCTAGCGGCCAGGGCGGAGATCGCAGCGGGCCGTGGTGTGTAAATCGCAGGTTGCTTGAGCAGCGATTCGGGCATCGGCGGCGGACCTTCCGGTTTGCCAATCGATGCACCGCTCAACATGGCTGCGGCGGCATTATTCTTTTTCTTAATCACCGACCCCGAGTTCTCGGGCATGCCTTGCTCGATCCACTGCTTGATCATGTTCAGTTTGGCATCGGGCAATTTGTCCTGGTTTGGCGGCATGTAGGGCTGTGCCACGTGTGCCACTAATTCCCAGAGCCGCGAACTATCCAGGTCCGAAGCCACGACGATCTCGCCGCCGCTACCACCGGCCATCGTGGCACCGTAGGTATCGAGCGCCAAGTCGCTTTTCTTTTCGTTTTGGTTGTGACAGGAAAGGCAGTGCTCGCGAAAGATCGGTTTGATGTGGTCATCGAAAGTGATCTT